>JBCCAC010000207.1:0-4847 GCA_039815015.1 Pseudomonadota bacterium
CCTGATCGCCGTCGCTGCCGTTGGCGCGATGGGCGCCCTCGGCCACTCGGTTTCCGGCACGCTGAATTGCGCTGCCACCACCATGACCACGGGTGCCACCACCACGTCGTAAGCCTTTACACAGCTGATCTTAGGATCAGTCATAAAGGGCGTCCGGGAAGCCGGGCGCCCTTTTTCTTATGTCAGCCTTTTACGATCAGCTTGACCTTCTGCCCGGCGCGCAGCCTGTCATCAGGGCCAAGGTCATTCAGCAGGCGAAAGCGCTCCAGCTGATAATCATCGAACGCCATGCGCCGGGCGAGAGCCGATACCGTGTCGCCCCGTACGACCGTCACAACGTCGATGATCTTCGGTGCCAGCCGCGCTGCCTGGGCGGCGGACAGTTTCTCGAAACTCTGCGCCGTCGATGCGACGATTGCCGCATCGTCGACATTGGACGGCGAGATAAAGACGAAATGATAGGCACTGTCGGCGTCGAAGGCGTAGGCGACGACGGTGATGTCGACGGACCCATTATTGGCGGGAACCCGCACCTCTCGCGTTACCGCCGACATGCCGTTGATGGTGGTTTGCCGAGCCTTAGAAAATTGCGCCCGCGCGCGCGAATCGCCTAAAATCCCCTGGTAGACCTGATCGGCATAGGCCGTGAGGCCGGCGGAGGTCAGCCGGCCGCCGGCAAACTGAATCTGCGTCCTTGAATTGCCGCTCGTTGCCGTGACGGCGCTCGAACCGTTATTCAGATAGAAGCCCGGTGGCACTTCGAAGGCCAGTCGCAGCGTCGGATGCGCGAATCGATGGTCGTCGACATAACCCTGTTCCGGCGCGTCGCCATAGATCATGCCGTCGATGGCGGCGAGAAACGGTTCGTCGCCGTCCCGCTGCTGATCGGGCGCGAGACCGGTTTCCGCCGCCTTTTTGTTCGCGCGCTCCACCCGGTCTGCGCTCAACGGGTGCGACCGCGCCCATGCCGGGATCTGCGCCGCTTCGTCACGACCGCGAATGCGCGCCTCCAGCGCCGACTGTTCGCCGAGCGCGGCTAAAACATTTGCCGATTCATAGGGATCATAGCCCGCCGCCGTCATGTAGCGAATGCCGAGATCGTCGGACTGATATTCCTGATTGCGGGAATAGCTGAGCGTCGCGACCTGGCCCAACTGGCCTGCGGCCTGGGCGATCTGTCCCGATCCGGTCAATATGCCGAGACCGATGGCGGCCATATTGGTCCAGAGCGAGCGATTCTGGCGCCGCTTGGAATGCTGGGCGGCGACATGCCCGACCTCGTGCCCCAGAACGGAGGCGAGCTGCGCCTCATTGTCCATGACCGCCAGGAGGCCGCGCGTGACATAGGTGTAGCAGCCGGGGATGGCGAACGCGTTGACGACGCTCGTATTGAGGAGCGTCGTCGTACATTCCTCACCGGTCTGGGAAAGGCCGGATCGTATCGCGATGTCGCGGCCGACGCGCTGGACCATCGCCGTACCGGGGCCATCATAGGCGCCGCCGAACTGCGCCAGGATCTGCGGATGCGCCTGGGCGCCCTGTTGTCGCTCCGATGCGCTGATCTGGCGCGGCGCGTCGGGATCGAAGCTGCCTACGCAGGCCGCGACCGCCAGCGCAGACCCGGTGATGAGAGCGGTTATTTTCAGGCGGCGTGACATCATGGCGCGGTTTTCCCCAGACATTTTATTGGTCGGTCCCATATTTCGAAAACCGGTGACATGGCCCGAGGGTTCCGCCGCGAGCGGGCGCCCCGTGCCGGCCTGTCAGCGCCAGTTCAGGCGGGTCCACCCCCGCGCGGCCGCCAAGCGGCGCATCGGCGCATGGCCGTTGATAGCGATCGCTTCGTCGGCCCAGGCGAATGTGGGAAGATCGCTATGATGGTCGGAAAAGAAGCGTATGTGCGCGTCTTCGCGGCCGATGCCTTCGCCGGCCAGATGCTGTTCGATCATCGCGAGTTTTGCCGCGCCGTAGCAGTTGTTTCCGGAAATCTTCGCGCGAATATCGCCGGCCTTCGTGCGTTTGACCCGTGTCGCGACGACGGCATCGACGCCCAGCTTTGCGGCGATCGCGCGCACGTAGAAAGCATAGGATGCCGTCGCCAGCATGACACGGCGCCCTTCGGCTTTTTCCGCCGCCAGGCGTTGCACGGCGTCAGCGAAACAGCCGTCCGGCACGATCGTTTCGGCGAAATGTCCGGCAGCCTCGCGGATTCGTTCATTCTCAGTGATGCGTCCCATCAGCAGCGCCTGATTCGCCTCTTTCAACCTCGACCGGTCGAGGATGCGTAAGGCATAAAAAAGCCCGGTAATCGCCGTCAGCGGCAGCAGCACGATGCGCCAGCGCGCCTCCGTTTTCACCCAGTGTCGCAACCACTGCGAATATGTGCCGGTCCGCGTAATCGTCCGGTCCATATCGAAAATGCTGATCCGTGTCGGATCGGTGGCCGGCGTCATGCTATTGTCCGAACCTCAAACGACACGCAGCGCCTGTTCGAAATCGGCGATCAGATCGTCCTCATGCTCGACACCGATCGACACGCGCACCAGATTGTCGCCGATCCCGAGTTCGGCACGGCGCGCCTCCGGCACCGACAGGTGCGTCATCGCCGCCGGATGGCTGGCGAGGCTTTCCGTGCCGCCGAGACTGACGGCCAGCTTCACGGTCTTCAGCGCGTCGAGGAAGCGGAAAGATTCGGCCTCGCCGCCCTTCAGAATGACGGAAAAGGTCGATCCCGCGCCGCTGCAATGCCGGCGATAGATATCGCCCTGCGTCGAAGACGGATCGAGAAAACCGAGCCAGGAAACGCGCTCCACCTTGTCATGATCGCGCAGATATTCGCCGACCGCGCGCGCATTCGCTTCGGCCTTTTCCATGCGCAACTGCACGGTTTCAAGCGATCGCAACAACATCCACGCGGTGTTGGGATCGGTGATCGTACCGAGCGTATTCCGCAGCGCCAGAACGGGCGCGAGCGCCTCCGGCGTTCCCACCGCACCGCCGGCGACGAGATCGCTGTGGCCGCCGACATATTTGGTGAGCGAATAGAGCGAAATGTCCGCGCCGTGCTTGGTCGGCGCCAGAAAACAGGGGCCGAGAAACGTGTTGTCGCACATGATGAGCGGGCGGTGGTCCTCACCGGCGAACATCTCGTCGCGCAGCGCCGCGACCGCCTCGATATCGACGAGGCAGTTGGTCGGATTGGCCGGGCTCTCCAGATAGACGACGGCGACGCGGCCGAGAGACTTTGCATGTTCCAGCGTGTCCCGGATCGTGTCGACGCCGGCATTGGCGGGAAAATCCACCCATTTGATCTGAAACTTGCCGAGTACGGCGTCGATCAGCTTTTCGGTGGCGGCGTAGAGCGGCGCGGAATGGACGATCACATCGCCCGGCTGGACGTGCGCCATCAGCGAGGTGCCGATGGCCGACATGCCGGACGAGAAACTGAGGGCGCCCTTTTGATCGGTCTCGCCAGCGCGCTCCCACTGGGCGAGCCGGCCTTCCAGGATTTCCTGGTTGGGGCCGTTGAAGCGGCCGTAGACGAGGCCGTCGGCACCGCCCGGCCGCTTGCCGGTAATGCCTTCGAAAAAGCGTTTGCCGTCGGCGGCGCTTTCGAACGCGTAGGTCGAGGTCAGGAAGACCGGCGGTTTCAGGGAACCTTCCGACAGGCGCGGCTCATAGCCATAGCCCATCATCAGCGTCGAGGGATGGAGATCCCTGTTGCCGATTTTCGTGGTGGTGTCCGCACTGGGCGCGCGGGACGGACGCCCCTCGTCAAGAGGGTCCGGCCGGTCGGAATTGGCGTTCAGCTGGTCTGTCATGCCCCCACATAACGCCGGTCGGGGGCAACGTCACCACGGACGCGAACACCGCCCGATGACGCCCCGGAAGGAGCGGCACCGGACGGTATCAAGGCGTTAGTCTATCAGGCGATTAACGGCGACCGCGTCCCCGCCCGCCGCGAAACCCACGACCCCGAAAGCCGCGGCGTCCGCGAAACCCGCGACCTCTGAAACGCTTCCCCTTGAACTTTCCGAAGCGCTTGAAGCCGCCATGGTGACCGTGAAAGCCCTTGTCGAACTTCTTGTGATGGAAGCCGCCGCCATGATGGCCGAACTTCTTCTTGTAGACGAATTTCTTGTGGCCGACCTCCGTCAACTCGGCGCCGCCAGCGGCATCGATACCGGGCTCATAAACGGCGTTCGTGGACTGCGCAGCGGCCGGGACGGCGGCAAGGCCGAGGGTCGCGACGGCTGCGGCGATAAGGGTCTTCAACATCATCAATCTCCTATGACCGTTCCGTACGGACGGCAGCGGGTCCCGGTTACGATCCGATCGAAAATGATGAGGGCGGACAAGCCGAATGCCGGTCGCGAACGCCAGCATTCCGTCAGCAGCCGAAACGAGAAACGCCCCACCGTTTCCGATGGGGCGCTCCGGCACTTACAGTCGATAAATCAGTAGCAGTAGCGGCGACGTTCGCGGCCTTCGCCGATTTCATGACCGATGACACCGCCGACGGCCGCGCCGATGATGGTGCCGACCGTCTTGTCGCCGCGCCGTGCCACCTCGTTACCGACGACACCGCCCAGCACGCCGCCAAGGACCGTGCCGGCATTGACGCCGCCTACCCGGCGACAGCGGTCATAGCTGTCGTAATAGCGGTCGTCGCGGCCATACCAGCCGCCGCGGACGTCGGCGGGGCGATGGTAGTAGACCGGCCGAAAATCGCGCCGGCCGCGGAAGCGCCGATCGTGATGACGGGCGCGGCGGAACTCGCGGCGCGCATCGCGGTAGCCCTCCTTATAGGCCCGGCGCGCGAACTTCGCACCGTAGCGGCGGTGGTC
>JBCCAC010000369.1:0-2649 GCA_039815015.1 Pseudomonadota bacterium
CCCGCGGATCGCGCGCATTGAAATCGGGATCGCCGGCCGTGCCGGCATATTTATGATGGTCGAAATGCGCCGGCGCCATGCGTGCGAAGTCGATTCCGGCATAGATCATCAGCGCGCACCGCCCCAGCGCCTGTTGCAGGCGCGGCCAGCGCGGCGCCACCGCCCCGTGCATGGCGTCGTGCGCGGTGATGAAGAGCGCGGTCGAGAGCCAGGCCTGCACCAGGACGAGCGCGGCCGCGATGCCCGCCGTCTCCACCGTCACGGTCAGACCGAAAATCGCGCCCACATGAAGCGCCAGCCACGCCGCGATGAACAGAATGGCGAGCGCCACCCCGATCCAGCTTTGCCTGCGCACACTCATGAAGCCGTCCCTATCAATGGCGCCGGTACCCGCCAAACCTCAGAATCGTCGCGCCACGTCCACAGATCCGCGCGCGGCGACAGCCTCGCCTCCTGGCGATCCGCAACCTGTCCTGCCCCCTGCCGCTTCTGCCGCCGCATTTCGCCCCGCGCCGCCATCAGCATCATCAGCTTCTGCCACTTACCGGTATGCTGGCGCGTATCCCACGCGGCGGTTCCGGCCGCGCGCACCCTGTCCCCGATCGCGGCATAGACCGACGCCGCCGTCAGCACGGCCCAGGCTGCCCGCGGCGGCAGGCGCCGCGCCGCCTCGCGCGCGCTCGCATAATAGCGGTCGGCCAGGTCTAGGAGCGTCCCCGTTACCGTCACCAGCGCCTCGCGGTGCTGCGGCCGCGCATGTTCGCCCGGCGGCACGCCCGCCGCCGCCAGCATCTCGGTCGGCAGATAGCAGCGCCCGATCCCGGCATCCTCGACGACATCGCGGCAGATATTGGTCAGTTGAAAGGCGAGCCCCAGGTCCGCCGCGCGCGTCTGCATCGCCTCGTCGTCCGGCGCGACGCCCATGACGACCGCCATCATGCGACCGACCACCCCCGCCACATGCTCGCAATAGTCGAGAAGGTCCTCCAGCCGGCGATATTGCCGCTCATGCGCGTCCATCGCAAAGCCGTCCAGATGGCGCAGGGGCAGGTCGTGCGGCAGTCCGGTGTCCGCCGCGACCTGGCCGATGGCGGCAAAGGCCCCCGTTTCCGCAGCCGGATCGTGCAGCCCGGCCAATGTCCGCGCACGCAACGTCTCCAGTCGCTCCAGCGGCGTCCCCTCGGTCGTCAGGGATCCGCGGCCGCCCTCCTGCCCGTCGACGACGTCGTCGCAATGCCGGCACCAGGCGTATAGCAGCCGCACGCGCCGCTTCGTCTCGGCATCGAACAGGCGCGAGGCGAGCGCGAAACTTTTGGAGCCCTTCGCGATCGACGCCGCCGCCCAGCGGTCGAGATCGGCCTGGTCGAAATTAGCGCGGTCGAGATCAGCGGTCACATCAGCGGTCATCGGTTACGGCCGCCGCCATCACGCCTTGGCCCGCCAGCGGGGCCGCCACCCGATACGCGGCAGGGACCGCGCCAGGACGCCCAGCGCCTTCGGAACGGGAACGGGCGGCTCGCCGCACAGGATGCGCGCCTTGTCCGCCGCCGTCGACTGGCCGGCGTAAAAGCGTTCGATCAGCGGTTCGCGCAGGCCGTAAGTATGCTCCAGCGTCCGATAGCGCCGCTCGGGCGTCGCCGCCTCGAACATCATGCGGTTGAGCAGGCGATAGAAACCCCGCGCCCGCCACAGCTCGATGCTGCGGGTGCGCAGCGCCTCGTACAGCGGTCCCGCGTCCAGCCGTTTCAGGCCCTTGACGACGTCCGCCGTCTCGACCGCATCGGCAAAGCTGTAGCCCGTGATCGGATTGAACATGGCGGCCGCCATGCCGGCGCGCGGCACCTCTGCCGCCGTCCCGCCCTCTTCCTCGTCCCAGAAGGCCTCGATATCGCCGTCCAGCGCGATCGGCAGAACGCCGGACTCCACCCGTTCCGAACGATATGACCCCAGTTTCATGTCGTTGATGTACGACATGATCCGCGCCAGCACAGCCTCCTCGCCCAGATCGGCGCCGTCGGCATAATAAGTGTCTTCCACCAGCAGGCGCGTCGGCGACAGCGGCAGCGTGTAGACGAAGCGGAATCCGTCCAGTTGCGGCACGGTCGCATCCATGATGGTCGGCCGGGTCAGACCGTGCGGCGCGTCGGTCTCGATCTCGACGCCGACGAACTTCTGCCAAGCGAGCCGCAGATGTTTCGACCGGCCGCGCCCGCGGCAGTCGATGACCGCCGCGGCGGACAGGACGTCGCCGCCCTCCAGCCGCACCATCGTCGGCGTCACCCGCTCGATGCGCCGGCCAGTAATCACCGCGCCCTGCGGCAGGCGCGCGCGCACCGCCCGGTCCAGAAGCTCCGACCGCGCGCTGGCATAGGGCGTGCGGAGCGTGCGGGCATAACGCGGGAAACGGACGTCGTAGCCCTCCGCCCAGCGCGCCGCATATAATTCGTCGGTCCAGTGCCGCTGGGCCGGCCGGATGTCGGTATCGAAGCTCGACCAGATATGATCGCCCCCGATCGACTCGCCGACTTCGACGATCGCTATGGACACGCCCGGCCGCACATCGGCCAGCCGCATGGCGATCAGGCCCGCGGCAAGCCCGCCGCCGGCAAGGATCAGGTCGAAGTCACGCATGAGAGCGCCCTACCCCGC
>JBCCAC010000412.1:0-2151 GCA_039815015.1 Pseudomonadota bacterium
CAAATCGCACCGCACTGGCCGAAACGACATGACCGCCAAAGAGGCCGAGACCGAAACCGAAACGCTGCTGACCGCGCGTCTGATCGATAGACTGTACACCGAGGCCATGGTGCTGGCGGATGAGGCACGCGCCTATTTCGATCAGGACGGCAAGGCGGACCGGGAGGCGCTTGCCCCCGTCGAACGCGTACAGTTCAGTTGCGAGAGCCTGCGCGTCACGACGCGGTTGATGCATACGGTCTCGTGGCTGCTCAACAGAAAGGCGGTCGCCGCGGGCGAACTTTCCGCCAGCGAGGCGGTGCATCCCGATCGGCGTCTGGGTAGCGCGGGGGAGGCCGGTGCCGATCCTGAAACGCTGGCGACATTGCCGCCGCGTGCGCAGGCGATCGTCGCGTCGAGCCGCGACCTCTATGAACGCGTGCGCCGGCTGGACGAGCAGCTCGTCGTCGAGGAAGTCCCGCTCAGTCCCGCGCGCGAACTGCTCGGCAAGCTGCACGAGGCGCTTTGAGCCAGCGCGCCGGAGGCATTCTGGCAAAAATCTGCACATCGCGCTAAATCCCCGCGTCCAGGAGGGAGGGGAGGCGATGGACTACATATTCGACAACATCCTTGCCATTCTGGCGGCGACGGCGGCGGCGTTCGCATTCGGTGCGGCATGGTATGGTGCGCTCGGCAAACCGTGGATGGCGGCCGCCGGCCTTAGCGAGGCGGACATCAAGCGGCCGGACGGCGGGACCAGCCCCCTCCCGTTCATCATCGCCTTCCTGATGGAATTCTGGATGGCCGCGATCCTTGCCGGCGCGCTCATTCTCGCGCCGGTCGAGGCTGGCGGCTGGACCGTCGCGCTCGGCACCGCCTTCATTCTCTGGATCGGGTTCGTCCTCCCGACCCTGATCGTCAATCATCGCTATCAGATGGCACCCTGGTCGCTGACCGTCATCGACGGCGGTCACTGGCTGGGCGTCCTCGTCGTCATGGCGACGGCGCTGAGGCTCGTGGGACTGGATGCGGCGCCGGTCGCCTGAAGGTTAGCAGGACAGAACTATAGCAAGACAGGGCAAGCCGCCTTTGGGCAAGCAGCGCTCATGACGACAGGCGCGCGGCGGCAGGACTATTTCAAGCGCATCGAGCGCGTCCGGACGCATATTCTCGAACATCTGGACGAGCCGCTCGATCTCGACCGGCTGGCCGATATCGCCTGCCTGTCCCGTTTCCACTGGCACCGCATCTATCGCGCCATGACGGGGGAGACGATCGCCGCGTCCGTTCGGCGGCTGCGGCTCGACCGTGCGGCGGAAGAGCTGGCGCATGGCGAGCGTCCCGTGGCCGAAATCGCCATACGCGCCGGCTATGCGGCGGCGCCTTCGTTCACGCGCGCGTTTCGTGCCGCGTTCGGCACCGCACCGGCCGCTTTTCGAACAGGCGGACCGCATGCCGCCCTGCGCCACGCCCATGAAGAAAGGAACGCCATGGCCTTCACCGTTCAGCATCGCACGATCGAGTCTGCGCCGGCATTCGCGCTCGAGCATCTGGGCGCCTATCAGACGATCGGCGAAACGTTCGGCCGACTGTTTTCGGTACTCGGCGCGGCCGGCCTGATGCCGGAGGTGGCCGGCATGGGCGGCAGCTATACGGACGATCCAGACCGGGTTCCGCCCGCGCAGTTGAAAAGCCTGGCGTTCGCGCTCGTGAAAGCACCCGCCGGCGACCCGCCCGAACCGCTGATATCCACGGCGCCGGGCGGCGGGCAGTATGCCGTCCTGACCTATCGGGGTCCTTACAGCAGTATGCAGGACGCCTATGACTGGCTGTTCGGCACCTGGCTACCGCAGTCGGGATGCGAGCCGCGCGATGCGCCGCTTCTGGAATTCAATCTGAATAGTCCTTTGACAACGGCGCCGGCCGACCTTCTGACGGAAATCTGCCTGCCGATCGAAGGAGACGACGCCGGATGAACGCCTGGCTATTTCTTGCCGCCGCCATCGCCTTGGAGATCGTCGGCACTTTCCTTCTGAAACTCTCAGACGGGTTTGCGAAGCCGCTTTGGGGCGGTCTTTCCATCCTGTGTTATTCCGCGTGCTTCTGGGTACTCGCACCGGCGATGAAGGCGCTGCCGCTCGGGGTCGTCTATGCGATCTGGTCGGGCATCGG
>JBCCAC010000215.1:0-4704 GCA_039815015.1 Pseudomonadota bacterium
CCGAGATCGAGAGCGTCTGGTGCTCGGTCGATGCCGTCTCGCACCGTCCCGTCCGGGTGGCGCGGGACATCGTCGCCGGATTTCTGGACGGCGGCGCGCCGCACGATGCCGACATGGCCAGCGCGGCCTGACGGTCTGATACCGGCCCAGATTATGTTCCGAGCGCCGGTCTAGGCGCGGGGCGCGTATGCCGTCAGACGATCGGCCGTAACGGATGGTTCGTTTCCGTGACGCATATCGACGCGCGGGACGTCATCCTCGCCGCGCAGTCGCTTCAAGACCGCCAGACCGCCCATGACGGCCAGACCACCGAGTGCCACGCCGCGAAACCGTCGCGAGACGAGGCCATAGCCGATGGCGGCCCCGATCGGGCCGCCCACCTTGGTGCCGATCGCATTTGCCGCCTTGCGGCCGAGAGCTGCGCCGATGACCTTGCCGATCATATCCGGTATCCTTCACTTTGAAGACTGAAACGAGACATTCGCTTGTCCCAACCCATGGGCCGCGCGCGCGTTCCGTGCCGCTAGAACAGGAAGCGCACCGCGAAAAATCCCAGCAGACCAACGACGGCGACCGCGATCGTGACGAGCCCGAAATGCCGGTCGAGAAAGGCCTTCATCGGTTCGCCGAACAGCTTCAACAGGGTGGCGAGAAGGAAGAAGCGGGCGCCGCGGGCGACGACGCTCGCCGTCAGCATCACAGGCAACGACATGCCGGTCGCGCCGCTGGCAATGGTGATGAGCTTGAACGGGATCGGCGTGAAGCCAGCGGCCAGGACGATCCATAGGCCGCGTTCGTTGAACTCCAATGCCAGATCCGCGAATGCAGCCTCCGCGCCATAGAGTGCGAGGACGGGGCGGCCGATCGCGTCAAAGAAGCCGGCTCCGATCAACCAGCCCGCCGCCGCGCCGACGACGCTCGCGAAGGTGGCAATCAAGGCCAGACGAAACGCCCGGGCCGGCCGCGCCAGGCACATCGGCGCCAGCATGACGTCGGGCGGGATGGGAAAGACGCTCGATTCCAGAAATGCAATGAGCGCCAGCCAGCGCTCCGCGAGCGGATGCGCCGCCTTTTCCAGCGTCCACAGATACAGGCGTTTCAGCATGTGCCGCCCGCTAGCCGATTGCCTGGCAGCGGTCCATCACCGCATCTTTTCATGCGGCATGAAACCATCCGGTGCGTAATCGGTTGTGATATGGATCAATTCGCAGTGACGATCAGTACGGGCGGGACAATCAATGACGGCAGAGCGCGACAGGCTCGATGGCAGGACGGTTCTGCTTGTTGAGGATGAACTCCTGATCGCGATGGATATCGAAGCCGAACTCGTGGATCGCGGCGTGAAGGTCTGCGGTCCGGTGACACGCGTCAGCGAGGGCATTCCCATCGTCGAAAATGACTGCGAGGATGTCGACGCCGCCATATTGGACGTCAATCTGCGCGGCGAAGACGTCTATCCGATCGCCGAACGACTGGCCGCGCGCGGCGTGCCGTTCCTGTTCCATACGGGCCATGGCGACGCGCAGAAACTGCAGGCGCGTTTCGGCCGGATCCCGGTGTGCGCGAAACCCGTTCAGACGTCGGAGCTGATCGACGAGGTCGCGCGCCTCATTCTGGAAGACGACGCCTAGCTTTCCGCGGTCCGCAGGGCCAGCGCCGCCACCCATGGCGCCGCCGCGACATAGAATAGCGCCAGCGCGGCCGTCAGGCGGATGTCTCCGCCGCTGCCGAAGATCAATATGGGCACCGCCAGCGGCAGGACGATAAGGCCGACGATCATCGCCCCGCCCCTAACGCCGGCCAGAAGCGCCGCCGCGATCAGGGCCAGTGCGGCGAGGGCCACGGTTCCGATCGCAAGCGTCAGCAGTTCCGGCGACCCGATGCCGAGCAAGGGTATGGAGAGGAGCGCCGCACCGATCATCGCGGGGCCGAACGTCGCCCAGTGCGAGGCGAGCGTGATCGCCATCAGGAATTCGATTGAGAACCCCTCGACACGAAGACTGTCGATCATGCCGGTATCGCGATCGGCGGCGATCAGCGTTTCGACGGGCAGGAGGCTGGACAGCAATGCGGCGACCCACAGGCTACCCGGGCCGATCTTCGCCAGCAGTTCGGCGTCGGGACCGGCGGCGAACGTCGTCAGGCTGACGATGATGAGGAAGAATATGATCGGCACGGCCATGCGCGATGGCCGCAGCTGGTAACGAAAGAGCCGCACCGGTGTCATGCCCGGTGACATTCCCGGTGACATTCCTGGTGTCATGCGATCTGCCCGCCGCCGAGGGATAGCGTCTCGGCGCCTGCCATCCACGTCTCGCCGTGCGTCGCGACGATCGCGGCACCGCCATTTCCGATGTGCGTCGTCAGACATGTTCTGAAAGCGTCGCGACTGGCATCGTCCAGCCCCACGACCGGTTCGTCCAGAAGCCAGACGCGCTTGTCCGCGTTCAGAAGACGCGTCAGCGCCACGCGCCGCTTCTGACCCTGCGACAGACTGCGGACGGGCACCGTCATCAGCGGTTCGATGCCGAGCGGATCAGGCCGATGGCGATCGCGTGCGGGACGCCAGAAGGCGAGATTGGCGGCGACGCTGCGCGTGGGATCGAGGGCATTTTCATGCCCGACCCAGCCAATGGGGGCATGGCGCTCGACCGAGCCGGCATTTGGTGGCAGCAGGCCCGCCAGGATCCTCAACAGGCTCGTCTTGCCCGTGCCGTTCGCGCCGATCAGGCGAATGGCCGTACCCGCCGTCAGGTCGACGTCGATATTCGCGAATAGCGGGCCGCGGCCGCGATCGAGGCTGAGACCCCGCGCCCGCAGAAGCGTATCAGGGCCGGTCCCGTCTCGCGGCCTTGCCATGGACGATGCCATGCCCGCGGCGACCCTGCCTAATTGCCGTCCGGTACCGCTTCCGTCGCGGGCGGCGCGTCGGACCCCTCCAGGGCCGGCGCCGGCGGCGGTACCAAATCCTGTGGCGACGCCACGCCGAGCAGTTCGACCTCGAACACGAGGTCCGCATTCGGCGGGATCGCGCCGTTCCCGACCCCCGCCGGCCCGTAAGCGAGCTGTGACGGAATCAGAAAGCGGTACTTCGATCCGGTCTGCATCAGTTGCAAACCTTCGGTCCAGCCGGGGATGACCTGCCCGACGCCGAACACAGCCGGTTCGCCGCGCGCATAGCTGGAATCGAAGACCGTACCATCGGGCAGCGTGCCTTCATAATGGACGAGGACGGTGTCGTCGGGGCCCGGCTGTTCGCCGTCGCCTTCGCGCAGGATCTGATATTCCAGACCGCTGGCCGTCGTCTCCATCTGCAACCGCCGCGTACCGACGCAGGAAAAGGCGCCCATCAGAATAACGGCGAGCGCGAGGAGACCGAGCCAGAAGGCGATACCGCGCTGCCGAAGCTCTTCCTGCGGCATCGGATCGGCAATGGTGCTACGCTTCGCCATGAGGGCTGCCCCGCTCTCGCTGTGATGATGATCGACCGTCAGACGACGACTATCGCCCGGTCGTTCCGGAGGCTAGCGGATACCGTCGCGCTCTTCGCGCTTGCGCTCGAGCTTGCGGGCCCGGCGGATGGCGGCGGCACGTTCGCGCGCGCGCTTCTCGGACGGCTTCTCGTAATGACGGCGCAGCTTCATCTCGCGATAGACACCTTCGCGCTGCAGCTTCTTCTTCAGCGCGCGCAGCGCCTGGTCGACATTGTTGTCGCGAACGATGATCTGCATATTATTCCGTCACTCCAATAACTTCAGCTCCGTCGATATCGAATCGAAGAGCGCGAGAATTAGGGTTCCGCGCGGGAGCATCCCGCCGGACAAGGCTGCCGACATAGCGATCATGGCGGCGCGGCGCAATCGCCTTGCTGTCATTTCGCCCCCTTTCGCATGCAGGGGGCCGGCCTGGGTGCGGCAAGCACGGCGCTTGCGATCGCCTTCGCGCGGCTGCAGAACCCTGCCCCATGACCGAACCCGTTCCCGCCGATACGACGCCCACGTCAAAGGCGATCGCACCTGCCGACATGACGCTCGACGAGCTTCGCCCGCTCCTGGTGCGCGACATGCTGCCCGATATCGCATTCGATGGATGGGGCCAGGATGCGCTCGAACTTGCGGCGGACCGGATCGGCATCCCGCTAGACCGGGCGAATCTGGTATTTCCCGGCGGTGAGATCGACATGATTCTGGCCTGGCTGGACGTCGCCGATGCGGACATGCTGGCGGCGCTGAAGAGCGAAGGCGTCGAAACGATGAAGATCCGCGACCGGATCCGGCGCGGGGTCGAGATCCGGCTAGAGCAGGCCGAACCGCATAAGGAAGCGGTCAGTTCGGCGGTCCGTATCCTTGCGCGCCCGCAGCACGCCGGCGTGTCGGCACGTCGCCTGTGGGCGACGGCGGACGCGATCTGGCGCGCCGCCGGTGACCGCGCAACGGACTATAATCATTACACGAAGCGCGCGATCCTGTCGGGACTGTATTCCGCCACGCTGATGTACTGGCTACAGGACGACGAACCGAATTTCGAAGCGACGCGCGCCTTTCTGGGACGCCGCATCGACGGCGTCATGCGGTTCGAAAAAACGAAGGCCGACGTACAGAAGAGCTTTGGGCGCCTCGGGAGAGCGAAGTCTTCAAAAGTATTGCGGATCAGAATTGGATGCTATGGCGGGAGAATCTGAGTAAGTGTGGTAATCCGCTGTAC
>JBCCAC010000121.1:0-7112 GCA_039815015.1 Pseudomonadota bacterium
CGGCGAACCGGCTCATCGCGATGCCGAGAAGGCCGTATTCGACATATTCCTCGACGCTCGCGGGGTAGAGGAACGGCACGAAGGCGGCTTGGAAATTATGATCCGACTGGTGCGGCAGCGTCGATGACTTCGCGCCATGATCGTCGCCGACGATTGCCAGCACGCCGCCATGTTCGGTTGTCCCGGCCGCATTCGCGTGCTTCAGGACGTCCATGGCGCGGTCGAGGCCCGGACCCTTGCCGTACCAGATGCCGAAGACGCCGTCGTACTTCTTGGTCGCGTTCATGCCGACGAGCTGCGAGCCCCAGACGGCCGTCGCGCCGAGTTCCTCGTTGACACCCGGCGTGAAAATGACGTCATTTTCCGCCAGCATCGTCTTGGCGCGCCACAATTCCTGGTCGTAGCCGCCCAGCGGCGACCCGCGATAGCCGGAGATGAAACAGGCGGTATTCAGTCCCGCCACCGCGTCGCGCCGCTTCTGGATCAGCGGCAGGCGGACGAGCGCCTGCAGGCCGGACATGAACACATGCCCGTCGTCCAGCCGGTATTTGTCGTCCAAGCGGACCTCGCGACGCAATGTGGCAAGGGTGGTCATGCTACTCTCCCAAGAATAGGGCAGCTATACTGCCCAAACCACGTGCGCACAATAATGTTACGCGTGACGATATCGCGCGCCGGCGACAATCCGTCTTTCGGATCCCGGTCAGCGCGACATGTCCACGCTATCGCCCGGCATCTTCAATTCTATCTGCGCCAAATCCTCGCGCGCGTACAGTTGACAGGCGAGCCGGGAGCGCCGTGTCGCCCCCCAGGCAAAATCGAGCATGTCTTCTTCTTCTTCGCTCGGCGGCGGCAAAGGTGCCGAGGCGGATTCGACGAGAACGTGACAGGTGGAGCAGGCCATCTGCCCCTCACACGTCCCTTCGAGCGGCATGCCGGCATTCTGCGCCACAGTCAGCAGCGCGGTACCGGGGGGCGCCTCGACATCGGCCGCGAATGTGCCATCCGCGTTCATCAGCCGCACGAGGGTCATGCCGCCTGCCGCCGCTGTGCCGCGACCGTTTCGGCGATCATCGCGCCGGCCGTCTGGATTTCCTCTAATGTCGTGAATCGGCCCCAGCCGATTCTCAGGCTCGCTGCGGCGTCTGTCCGGTCTAGACCAAGCGCGGCCAGCACATGGCTTTTCCTGCCCGCCGCGCTGGCACAGGCGGCGCCGGAAGACATCGACAGGCGTCGTAGATCGGACAGCAGGCGGGCGCCATCGGTACCGGGAAAGCGGACGTTCAGATTGCCACGCCAGCGATGCTCGACACTGCCATTGACGATCGCGTCAGGTGGCAGCGCCGCGAGCATCTCATCCCATAATGCGTCGGCATGAGCGGCATCCTCGTCCATATGCGCCGCGGCGATCATGGCGGCGGTGCCCAGCCCGGCGATCAGTGGCGGTGCCAGCGTTCCCGATCGCAGTCCGCCACCTTCCTGTCCGCCGCCATGCATTTGCGGGGCGAGTGGCGTGCCCGGTCGCACGAACAGCGCACCAATGCCTTTCGGGCCGTAGATCTTGTGCCCGCTGATGCTCATCAGATCGAGGCCGAGTGCAGCCATGTCGAGCGGAATGCGTCCGAACCCCTGCGGGGCATCGCTGTGAACGAGCGCGCCCGCATCGCGCGCACGCGCTGCGATCCGCACAAGATCCTGAATGACCCCGATTTCATTATTGACCGCCATGACGGAGACCAGCGCCACATCCTCATCGAGCGCCGCATCGAGCTGGTCCATGTCGATGCGGCCATCCGGTGTTACGGGCAGGATCGTCAGGCCGAAGCCCTGCCCTTCGAGCCAGCGTGCGCTTTCCAGAACGCAGCTATGTTCGGTGGCGACGGTTATCAGCCGCCGCCGGGCGGATGGCGCGGCCTGCATCACGCCTTTCAGCGCCAGATTGTTCGCCTCGGTGGCGCCCGAGGTGAACATGACCCAGTCCGGCGTCACGCCTGCCAGATCGGCGAGGCGCTGCCGGGCGATATCGACGCTCGCATGCGCCTGCCAGCCATGCCGGTGCTCCGAATGCGGATTGCCGAACTGCGTTTCCCAAAGCGGTTTCATCGCCGCCAGAACAGCCGGATCAATGGGGGTCGACGCCTGATAATCGAGATAGATCGTCATGCGGCGCGCCGCCGTCGTCGCAAAGTTTCCCAGCTCGACGCAAAGCGTTCGACGTCCCGGTCCGTCGTTGACCAGCCGGTGGAAATCCGGATCGCCTCACCCGCCGCGACCTCGTCGACTCCCATGGCCAACAGGACATGGCTCGCCTCGACCTTGCCGGAGGAACAGGCGGCGCCAGCCGAAACCGCGATGCCGTCGAGATCGAACGCCATCAGCTGCGTCGTTGCCGGCACGCCCGGCATGCCGACCAGAGTCGTATTCGGCAAACGGGCCGCCCCTGCCCCGTAGATAGCCCCGCCCGCCGCGATCAGCCGCTCTTCCAAACGGCGTTGTCGTGTCCTCGCGGCAGGCATCCAGTCGCGGTCGAGCGCCGCGGCGGCCGCAGCGAAACCCGCAATTCCGGGAAGATTCTGCGTGCCGCCACGCAGGCCGCCCTCCTGCCCGCCACCCGGCTGGATCGCGCGCAGATTCTGCTTGTCAAAGGCGATCAGCGCGCCGACGCCCGGTGGCCCGCCCAGCTTATGCGCGGAAATCCCGACGAAATCCGCCTCGGGGAGATCGAGCTTTCCCGCCGTCTGTACCGCGTCCGCGAACAAAAGTCCGCCGGCGCGGCGTATCAGCTCCCGCGCGTCCGATAGCGGCTGGATGACGCCGGTCTCGTTATTCGCGTGCATGATGCCGACGATCGCCGGCGCGCCGGTCAACATCGCTTCGAGAGCGTCGAGCCGCACGATGCCGTCGTCGTCGACAGGCAGGATTTCTCGATCTCGAACGGCGTCCCGGACGGCAGCATGTTCGACGGCGGATACCATATGCCGGTCCCGTGCTACGCCGCGCATCGCCAGCGTCGCCGCCTCGGTACCGCCGCCGGTGAAGATGATCTGGCGCGGGTCGACGCCAATGACGTCGGCGATGGTTTCGCGCGCCGTTTCCAGAGTCCCGGATGCGGCCCGGCCTGGCGCATGTACGGACGCCGGATTGGCCCAGCGCTCGGCCGCCGCCATCATCGCTTCCATCGCGGCCGGACGCATGGGCGCGGTCGCGTTCCAGTCCAGATAAACGCCGTTATCGACGGCCGCGTCGGATTCCGTTGAGATGGGCATCGCTTTTCTTATATAGGCCGCTCGTCCGTCGCTTAGCGACCCCCGCCTCCGCCACTTACGATTTTTGAGAGCGCCGCGCCCTATGCCCGAAGTCATCATTCCCGGTCCCGAAGGACGGCTGGAAGGCCGCTATACGCCGCCGCGCGCACCGCGCGTGCCGATCGCGATCCTTCTCCATCCGCATCCGGGTACGATGAACGAGGCCATCACGATGGCGCTCTACAACAGCTTCGTGAAGCGCGGCTTCGCAACGTTGAGGTTCAATTTCCGCGGTATCGGTAAATCGCAGGGTGAGTTCGACAATGGCATCGGTGAACTCTCCGACGCGGCGAGCGCGCTCGACTGGGTGCAGCAGTTCAATCCCGAGGCGCCGTTCACCTGGGTCGGCGGCTTTGCCTTCGGCGCGTGGATCGGCATGCAGCTTCTGATGCGCCGTCCGGAAATTCGCGGCTTCATTTCGATCGCACCGCCCGCAAACCTTTACGATTTCGGTTTCCTGGCGCCATGTCCCTCCAGCGGGATCATCGTCAATGGCGGAGCGGACGAGGTCGTCACGACCGGCGGCGTGCAGAAGCTGGTCGACAAGCTGAAGACCCAGAAGCACATCACCATCACGCACCAGGTGATGCCGAACGCGAAGCACTTCTTCGAGAATGAGCGCGACGAGCTGATGGCGATCGTCGACAATTATGTCGACATGCGCCTTTCGACCGATCTCGCACGGTAAAGGACGCCGCCGACGACAGGCTGTCGTGGTCCGCTGATCTCCGGGAAACTCGTCGGCAGACCGCGCAAATGGCGCACGGCGAACCAGGCGAAGCCTTCCGCCTCCAGCGCATCGCCGTTCCAGCCGATCTCTTCGACCGCGCCGGTCGGAATGCCGGTCCGCGTTTCGATCATCCGGAGCAATTCCGGGTTCAGCCGTCCGCCGCCCGTAACGAGCAGACGGGTCGGCGTCGCCGGCACATGGGCGAGCGCCAGACGAACGGTTTCCGCGGTAAAGGCGGTCAGCGTCGCCGCACCGTCCGCGGACGACAGGCCGCGAACGGCGGCGATGCCGAAATCGTCGCGATCGAGCGATTTCGGCGGTCGCGCATCGAACCAGTCGAGATCCAGCATGGTATCGAGAACGCTCTCGTGCACCTCGCCGTTCGCCGCCAGAGTGCCGCCCTCATCGAACCGCCTGCCGGTCGTCTCCGATACCCAGTCGTCGATCAGCGCATTGCCCGGCCCGGTATCGAAAGCGACGATCTCATCCCCCTCACCCAGCCAGGTCAGATTGCCGACCCCGCCAAGGTTGAGAATGCCGGCGCCACCGCCGGTGCCGCGCAGACGCGCCCGGTGATAGGCAGGCAGGAGCGGCGCGCCCTGCCCTCCCGCCTCGACGTCCGCACATCTCAGATCGCCCACGACATCGACGCCAGTCAATTGCGCCAGCAGGTCGCCATCGCCGATCTGCCACGTCCACCCCTGTTCGGGGCGATGGGCGAGCGTATGCCCGTGGAAACCGACGATATCGGCGCCGGCCTTCGCTAGCAACGCGCTGACCAGTTTCCAATGTTCCAAGGTCAGTGACCGGGTGACCTCGGCAAAGCGCGCGGCGTCGGGTTTCGGACAGTCGGCCGCATCTTTTACGGCGGTCTTCAGGGCCGCGCGCAGCGTGGCATCATAGGGCGCCGACAGGAACCCCAGCGGACGAATATGATCCTCGCCATCCGTTTCCAGAAGCGCGGCGTCGATTCCGTCCATCGACGTGCCGGACATCAGGCCGACGGCGCGGTAAAGCCGGCTACTCATCCTCAGACCCCCATGCTAGAGGCGCGCGCCTCATGACAGATTACCACTCCTCGCTCCTAAGGCTGCTCGACGAACGCGGCTATATTCATCAGATTACCGATGCGGCGGCGCTCGATGCGCGCGCCGCGGATAACCGCATAACGGGCTATATCGGTTTCGATGCGACGGCGCCCTCTCTTCACGTCGGCAATCTCGTCTCGATCATGATGCTGCGCCGGCTGCAGCAGGCCGGGCACCGCCCGATCGTCCTGATGGGCGGCGGCACGACGAAGGTCGGCGACCCATCCGGCCGCGACACGACCCGAACGGTCATGACGGACGAAAAGATCGCCGAGAACATCGCGTCGATCCGCGCCGTCTTCGAACGGTTTCTCGATTTCGACGACGCCGATACCGGCGCGATTCTCGTCAACAATGACGACTGGCTGTCGAAGCTGGAATATATCCCGTTCCTGCGCGACATCGGTCAGCATTTCACCATCAACCGCATGCTGACCTTCGACAGCGTCAAACTCCGGCTCGATCGCGAGCAGCCGCTCAGCTTTCTCGAGTTCAACTACATGATCCTGCAGGGTTATGATTTCCTGGAACTCTATCGCCGCGAGGACTGCGTCCTGCAGATGGGCGGCAGCGACCAGTGGGGCAATATTGTCAACGGCATGGAACTGGTGCGCCGCGTCGCCGGCGGCCAGGCCTATGGCCTGACGACGCCGCTCATCACGACGGCGGACGGCAAGAAGATGGGAAAGACCGCCGCTGGCGCCGTCTGGCTGAACACCGCCCAGTTGCCCGACTATGATTACTGGCAATTCTGGCGCAACACGCAGGACGCCGACGTCGGCCGTTTCCTGCGCATCTTCACCGACCTGCCGCTCGACGAGATCGCTCGTCTGGAAACGCTGGAAGGCGCCGAGATCAACGCGGCAAAAATCGAACTCGCCAACGCCGCGACGACGCTTTGTCGTGGTGAAGCCGCCGCGATGTCGGCGGCCAAAGCAGCAGCGGCAGCGTTCGCAGGCGGCACTGACGAGGATCTGCCGCACGTCGATATCAGAGGTCCAGTAAATATCGTCGACGCGCTCGTCGCGATTGGTTTTGCATCGTCGAAGGGCGAAGCGCGGCGGCTGGTAAAAGGCGGCGGCGCTCGGATTGATGGAGAAGCCGTAGCGGAAAATCACAATATCACCATGAGCCGCGAAACGCGTATATCCGCTGGCAAAAAACGCCACGGCTTGCTGCGTCCAATTTAGTTGTGATGATTAATTCTTCAACTTGGTCTTTAGCGATCGGCTTTGCGCTTATCTCGTTCTTTGCAACTGTGCTGGCAACAAAATTTGTCCTGCCGTTTTTGAAGAGCTGGGCAATTATCGATGTACCGAATAATCGATCCAGCCACGCTGTGCCGACACATCGGGGCGGCGGCCTTGCCATTGTGCCTGTAATTTTTGTGCTGCTTTTGGTGGCATGGGCAGTATTTTCCGACCTCACGCTGGGAAAATTTGCATTGCTTGCGGGCGCAGTGACACTTGCTATTATCGGCTTTATGGATGATCGCCGAGATCAGTCTCGGACATTACGGTTTAGCATTCAGTTTATCGCCGTAGTTGCTGGTCTTGTGATCCTGGAAGGGCCGGTATTCCAAGGGCTTCTGCCGACTTGGCTTGATCATTCGATCACTGTCATCACTTGGCTTTGGATGATTAATGCAGTCAACTTCATGGACGGTATCGACGGTATTACGATAAGTGAACTCGGTGTGATCGGAGCAGGCCTCGCTGTTCTTGGTTTATTGCAGCCGACCGCCAGCTTGAGCCTTACGATGGCGGGCGTAATTCTTGCAGGAGCCATGGCTGGCTTTGCGGTTTTCAACTGGCATCCGGCGCGTGTTTTTATGGGGGACGTCGGCAGCTTGCCCCTCGGCTATCTGACGGGCGGGTTCCTGCTTTGGTCCGCATCTCGCGGGGACTGGCTCCCGGCGCTGTTGCTGCCGCTTTATTACGCAGCGGACGCAACTCTGACGATCATAAGACGTGCAGCGCGTCGGGAACC
>JBCCAC010000253.1:0-4070 GCA_039815015.1 Pseudomonadota bacterium
AAGCTGCGCGCGCTCGATCCTGGGCTTCTCGTGCTGCCTGCGCATGGGTTCCCCTTCACCGGGCTGCATGCCCGCCTCGATCAGCTGGCGGACGATCACGCGCAGAAACTCGATGCGCTGGCCGGATTCCTGAAGGCGCCGCGCACTGCCGTCGATGCGTTCGAGGTGCTGTTCCACCGTACCATCGACGAAAAGGAATATGGCATCGCGACGGGCGAGGCCGTGGCCCACCTCAACTGGCTCGCCGCCCGCGACAAGGCGCGGCGCCATCAGGATGCGACCGGCGCCGACCTCTGGCAGGCGGTGTGACGGCCCGGCTGATTGGCATCGCTGCCAATTGGCGTTAGAGACTGGCTGACCGGAGAAGGCGAGTCGCGTGCGCTGCCCGGGTGATTTTCACCAACAGAACTGGGCGGACAGAGGTGAGCGAACATATCGACACGATCGAGGAAACGCCGGCCGCCGGACCGGAAGGCTGGCCGTTCGCCTATGCCCATCCCGCCGCCTGGGACCACGAATTCGAGGTGCTGGCACTGCCCGACATGTTCGCGCGCACGGCCGCCCGCGTCGGCGATCGTCCCTTCATCCATTTCATCGGCCGCAGCTTCACTTATGCCGAGATCGCCGACCAGATCGAGCGCGCGGCGGAGGGGTTTCGCCGCCTGGGTGTCGAGCGCGGCGTCTCCGTCGGTCTATTCCTGCCCAACTGCCCGCAATATGTGATCGCTTATTATGCCGTCATGCGCGCTGGCGGGACGGTGGTGAACTTCTCGCCGCTCTATTCGCCGGACGAGCTGGAACATCAGGCACGCGACGCCGGTGTTCGCATCATGGTCTGCCTCGACCTTCAGCAGCTGTTTCCCGCGATCGCGGAGGTGCAGCGGCGCGGCGCGCTCGACACGCTGATCGTTGGCAATCTGCCCGAGGTGCTGCCGCGTCTGAAGGGCCTCGCCTATCGACTCCTGAAACGCGGCGACGTCGCGAAGGTCGGCTATGGCAAGCACCGCATCCCGTTCGCCAAGCTCCTCAATCACGGCGCGCTGCAGACCGCACCGGTCATCGATCCGGCCGTCGACGTTGCGCTGATTCAGTATACCGGCGGGACGACCGGGCGGCCGAAGGGCGCGCTTCTCACCCACACCAATCTGTCGACCAATGCGCAGCAGGTGCATGCCATTGACGACGATCCGGGATTTCAGGACCGGATTCTCGGCGCGCTGCCGCTGTTTCACGTCTTCGCCAATACCTGCGTCCTCAACCGCACGGTCCTCGCCGGCGATGAAATGATCATGCTGCCGAAGTTCGAGCTGGAAGAGGCGATGACCGTCATCTCGAAAGAGCGGATCACCGCGCTGCCCGGCGTGCCGACCATGTATCAGGCGATGCTCGACCATCCGAAGATCGACAGTTTCGACCTTACATGTCTCCGCATCTGCATCTCCGGCGGCGCGCCGATGGCGCAGAGCCTGCGCGATGCGTTCATCGACAAAACGGGTGCCAAGCTGGTCGAGGGCTACGGCCTCACCGAAAGCTCGGGCGTCACCTCGGTCAATCCCTATGCCACGGGCGGCAAGACCGGCTCCATCGGCCAGCCATTGCCGGGAACGACCATCCACATTTCCGACCGCGACGATTCTACAAAGCTGTTGCCGATCGGCGAGCGCGGCGAGATCAGCATTACCGGTCCGCAGATCATGCGCGGTTACTGGAACCGCGACGATGCGGATGCTGAGACCTTTACCGCCGGCCGGCTCCGGACCGGCGACGTTGGTTATATCGACGAGGACGGCTTCGTCTTCATCGTCGACCGCATCAAGGACCTGATCCTCGTCGGCGGCTTCAACGTCTATCCGTCCGCACTGGAAGAGGTGCTCTACCAGCATGATGCGGTGAAAGAGGCGCTCGTCATCGGGATCGACGACACCCGTCTCGGCCAGAGACCGAAAGCGTTCGTGACGCTGGAAGAGGGAGACTCCGTCTCGGAGGCCGACCTTCTCTCCTGGCTCAACAAACGCGTCGGCAAGCATGAGCGGGCGGCCGCCCTTGAAATTCGCACGGACCTGCCGAAAACCATGATCGGCAAGCTCAGCCGGAAGGAACTCGTCGCTGAGGAGCGCGCCCGGGCCGATTGACGCCCGGCCGGCGCCGGACTGACGGGCGGGCAGGCCGAATGGTCGCACCCCGGCGCCATGGGCGTGGTTGACCGGCGCGGACGCCGCTTGCAGATGGTACCCATGAGCGACGGCCAAACAGGAGTGGACGAAGGCGGCGAAGGCGCGCCGCCCGAAACGCTGGATTTCGAGGCCGCCATGCGGGAGCTGGAAGACATCGTCCAGATGCTGGAACGCGGTGAAACGAGCCTGGAACGATCGCTCGATCTTTACGAACGCGGCACCGCGCTGAAACGTGTGTGCGACACGAAGCTCGAAGCCGCGCGCACGCGGATCGAAGCCATCACGCTCGATTCCGATGGTGCGCCGTCCGGCACGAAGCCATTAGATGGCGACTGATCCCGTGCCCGTCAGCGATACCAGCCTGAAGCCCGCCCTCGACGCCATTGCGGTGGCGGTCGACCGGCGCTTCGATCGACTGCTCGCCCTGCCCGATGATCCGCGCCGCCGTCTGCTGGCCGCCATGCGTCATGCGGCGATGGAGGGCGGCAAGCGCATGCGGCCATTGCTGACCGTGGCCTCCTGCGATCTTTTCCATGTCGACAAGGAACGCGCGCTGCGTGTGGCCATGGCCGTCGAGTGCGTGCATGTCTATTCGCTCATTCACGACGATCTGCCCTGCATGGACGACGACGATCAGCGGCGCGGCAAGCCGACCGTCCATATCGCCTATGACGAGGCGACCGCCGTTCTTGCGGGCGATGCGCTGCAGGCGCTCGCCTTCGAAGTTCTGGCCGATGAGAAAACGCACGAGGACCCCTTCGTGCGCGCCGAGCTCTGCCTTGCCCTCGCGCGGGCCAGCGGTCCCGATGGCATGGCCGGCGGTCAGATGCTCGACCTGGCGGCGGAGGAAGAGCCGTTCGACCTGCCGCTGACGACGAAACTGCAGCAGCTGAAGACCGGTGCGCTTATCGGCTTCGCGGTCGAGGGCGGCGCCATCATGGGCAAGGCGAACGAGGCGGCGTTCACCGCGCTCCGGGGCTATGCGCACGATCTCGGCCTCGCCTTCCAGATTGCCGACGATCTCCTTGATATCGAGGGCGATGCGATGATGACCGGCAAGGCCGTCGGCAAGGATGCGGCGGCCGGAAAGGCGACCTTCGTCTCGCTGCTGGGCGTCGACCGCGCCCGCGCGCAGGCGTCGATGCTGATCGATCAGGCGATCGACCATCTGCACGGCTTCGGCGCAGAGGCGGACCTGCTACGCGCCATCGCCCGGTTCGCGATCGAGCGGGACAGATAGGTGCTGCGGGGAGACGCACATCTGACATGACACCGCGCACCGCCATCTATCCCGGCACGTTCGATCCGGTGACGCTCGGCCATATCGACATCATCCAGCGCGCCGCCAAACTGGCCGATCGCCTGATCATCGGCCTTTCGACGAACCCTTCGAAGACGGCCATGTTCACGCTGGCGGAACGCCGCGCGCACGTCGAGGCGGAGATCGCGAAGATCGGCGGTAATATCGAGGTCGTGACCTTCGACGGCCTGCTGGTTCACTTTGCCGAGGCGCAGGGCGCGTCAATGATCGTGCGCGGTCTGCGCGCCGTCAGCGACTTCGAGTATGAATATCAGATGGCGGGGATGAACCAGCAGCTGAACGAGGATGTCGAGACCGTCTTTCTGATGGCCGATGTCGCGCTGCAACCCATCGCCAGCCGCCTCGTCAAGGAAATCGCCCGCTTCGGTGGCGAGATCGACAAGTTCGTGACGCCAGCGATCGCCGAGGCCGTACGCCGGAAGATCACCGCCGTCTAAATCCTGGCATGCCGTTCGCAGTGCGCCGACATGACGGTACGCGACATCAGGCGAGATCACCCTCGATCGTCGCGGTTTCGGGATGGTGTTTGTCGAGATGCGCCTTGATGATGCGCAGGTTTTTCGTGTTTGCGCGGA
>JBCCAC010000182.1:0-5393 GCA_039815015.1 Pseudomonadota bacterium
ACGAAGAAATCATACCATTCGAACATCGTCCCCAGCGACGAGGCGACAATGACCATCCGATCCCGCTTCGGATCGAGCGCGACGTCTTCCATTTGGCCTCCAGTGTCGGCCGCCATGGTTTCGTTTTGCCCCAACACGCCTCTCCCCAAACGCAGATTAGCCTCGATCCCTAACCGCGCCTGGCGAACGTCGCCACATTCATTCTGGATGACCGAAGTCCAATCATGACCCATGTTGTTTTGTCGAAAGACGCGACGGTCAGACCGCTACCATAGTTTCACTGTGCGTGATCATGGCGCGCGAGCAAGGAGGTGCCGGTTCCGGTACGCGATATGAGCATACATCCCGCCGCTCCCTCAGCCCCCATACCCGCCTGCCACCGCATCGTCGTCGTCGGCGCCGGGTTCGCCGGGCTTTCCGTCGTGCGCGGGCTCGCCAAGCGGGAGGATGTCGGCATCACCCTCGTCGACAAGCAGAACCACCATCTGTTTCAGCCGCTGCTTTATCAGGTCGCCACCGCCGGCCTGTCACCGGCCGACATCTCCGCCCCGATCCGGACGATCGTGAAGCGCAACAATACGACGCGCGTTCTCCTCGATGAGCTACTCGATATCGACCGGGAGGGCCGACAGCTGAAACTGTCGAGCGGTGCGGAGGTCGGCTACGACACGCTCATCATCGCCACGGGCGCGCGGCACAGTTATTTCGGCAATGATCAGTGGGCGGAACACGCCCCCGGCATCAAAACGCTCGACGACGCGGTCAGCGTCCGCCGCCGGATCCTCCTCGCCATGGAATCGGCCGAAACGCTGCGCCAGGAATTCCCTGCCGAACGCTCCATCCCCATCAATTTCGTCGTCATCGGCGGCGGCCCCACCGGCGTCGAAATGGCCGGCGCGATCGCGGAACTGACCCGTCACGCGGTCGAAATGGACTTCCGGTTCATCTCGCCCGACTGTCTGCGCATCATCCTCGTTGAGGGGAATGAGCGCCTGCTCATGCCCTTTCCGCCCGCACTGTCCGATTATGCGAAGCGCGCACTCGAACATCTGGGCGTCGAGATCCGGCTGAAGTCCCGCGTCACCGATATTACCGAAAACGAGGTTTTCATCGACGGCGACCCCATGCCGTCGGCCGCAACCATATGGGCAGCCGGTGTACAGGCGTCCCCCGTCGCGCGCTGGCTCGGGGTCGATGGCGATCGCTCCGGGCGGGTCGGCGTCAGCGCCGATCTCAGCCTGGATGGCGATTCCGATATCTTCGTTATCGGCGATACCGCCGCCGTGACGAACGACGATGGCAAGCCCGTTCCCGGCATCGCGCCTGCCGCCAAACAGCAGGGCAAATATGTCGCGAAACTCCTGAACGCCCGCCTAGATGGCAATCCACCGCCACCGCCGTTCCACTATCGTCACCAGGGCAGTCTGGCGACGATCGGGCGCAAGCGGGCCGTCGTCGATTTCGGCTGGACGCGCGCGAAGGGTCTGATCGCTTGGCTGTTCTGGTCGACGGCGCACGTCTATTTCCTCGTCGGATTCCGGAACCGCATCGTCGTCGGCATGAACTGGTTGTGGAACTATCTGACGTTCGAGCGCGGCGCGCGCCTGATTACCGGCCTGTCCGCCGCGCCGCCGCGCCGGCCGGCAAAGCCCGCACCGTCTCTACCGGAAAAAACGACCGGTCCGCCGCAACATGACGATCCGCTTAAGGTCGCGGCGGAGTAGAAACGGCGGCCGCGCCTTTATTCTGCCGCATCGACATTTAAGCTTGGTACCATGATCATCCATCTATCCGACCGCCGCGTCCTGCGCGTTGCCGGCGCTGAGCGCGCAGCGACCGACTTTCTGAACGGCCTTTTGACCATCGACGTCGAGCGTGTGGCGACCGACCGACCGCTATGGGCCGGCCTTCTGACGGCGCAGGGCAAATACCTCGCCGACATGATCATCTTCGCCGGCGGCGAGGGCGAACTGCTCCTCGATCTGCCGACCGCGCGCTATGACGCCGCGGTGGCGGCGCTGAAACGCTATCGCCTGCGCCAGCCCATCATGATCGAGGACAGCATGTTGCAGGTCTTCGCCGGCTGGAACGAGCCGCAACTGGTGGCACCCGACGACCCTCGCTCTCCTGCGCTCGGTCAGCGATGGCTCGGCGCGACCGCCAGCGTCACCGGCACGCTTGCGGACTATCGCGCCCATCGCATTCGGGCGGGTATCCCGGGCAGCGAGGATTTCGCGCCCGAAAAGCTCATGTGGCTCGAATCCGGTGCCGATCTCCTGAACGGCGTCGACTTCACAAAGGGCTGTTTCGTCGGCCAGGAGAACACCGCCCGCATGAACTACCGCGCGAAGGTCCGGAAGCGGGTCGTCCCGGTGACGCTCGAGTCGGACCCGGGCGGCGCGACGGAGATCGTGACGTCGGCTGGCAAGGCGGCCGGCACGCTGACCGGGCATGCGATGGTGGGCGATGAACGCCGCGGCATGGCGCTCTTGCGCCTCGAATATGCCGACGAGGACCTGCGCCTTGGCGACGCGCCGGTGACGTTCGTCCGCCCCGAATGGCTGCCAACGGACGCCCGTGCCGAAGCGCAAGCTGCCAAAGGGCGTCCCGACCACCGAACGCCGCACCTGGATCGTCCTCGGCACGATCGGCGCCGTGATGCTGGGCTTCTTCGTCTTAATTACCATGCGCTAGTCCGAGCGCGACACCCTACAGGCGTATCCGCTCCTTACCCCATCGCCCTTAGCATCTGCTTCGCGATGACCAGTTGCTGGATCTGCGTCGTCCCTTCGTAGATACGATAGAGCCGCGCATCGCGAAAGAACCGCTCGGCGTCATATTCCTTCAAATATCCCGCGCCGCCGTAGATCTGCACGACCCGGTCGACGACTCGGCCGCACATTTCCGACGCAAACATCTTCGCGCAGCTCGCCTCCAGCGTCACGCGCACGCCGGTATCGGCCTTCGCGCAGGCATCGCGGATCATGCATTCGGCGGCGTAGATTTCCGCCTTGGAATCGGCCAGCATCGCCTGGATCAGCTGGAAACCGGAAATCGGTTCACCGAACGCCTTCCGCTCGGTCGCATAGTGAAGCGCGCTGTCGAGCGCCCGCGCGGCATAGGCCGCCGAGCAGGCCGCAATCGACAGCCGTCCATTGTCGAGGCTCTGCATCGCGGTCTGAAACCCGCGTCCTTCGACACCGCCCAGCAGCGCATCGGCGGGCAGGCGGACGTCTTCCATGATCACGTCTGCGATCTGCGCGCCCGTCTGCCCCATTTTCTCGTCCGGCGCGCCGATGGTAACGCCCGGCGTATCTGTCGACATCAGAAAGGCGGAGATGTGCGCGTTCTTCGGCAGCGTCTCCGCGTTCGTCCGCGCCATCACGATCACCATGTCGGCAAAGGGCGCGTTGGTGATGTAGCGCTTGGTCCCGTTTAGCACATATTCGTCGCCGTCCCGCACCGCGCGCGTTTTCAGTCCCGCACTGTCCGACCCCGAATCCGGCTCCGTCAGGCCGAAGGCCGCGATGGTGCCGGTCGACGTCTTCGGCAGCCAATAGGCCTTCTGCGCGTCCGTACCACCCTTGACCAAGGCCGTCGTCACCATGCCGACATTGATCGACAGCAGCGATCGATAGGCAGGCGCCGCCCAGCTGATCCGCCGCATCGTCTCGATATATTGCGAGACCGGCATGCCGATGCCGCCATAGTCTTCGGGCGTCGTGATCGCGAACAGGCCCATCTCCACCATCTCGGCCCGGATGTCGTCCGGCACCCGGTTCAGGCGGATGACCTCGGGTTCGGCGGGAACGAGGCGCTCGCGCACCCAGCGGTCCAGCTGTTCGGTAAAGGCGTCAAAACTGTCCTGATCCATGCCGGAATGCGTAGGGTGAACAGACGCCCCTGTCACCCTATGGGTAGCGGCAGAAAAGGAACCGAGACATGACCGACTTTCCCGCCGATGTTTCCAGCGCGAAGCAGCTCCTCACCACCGTGACCGACGATAGTCGCCTGGTCCTCTCGATCGAACCCGATGCGGTCAAGGACCCGAAAGACGACGAGGTCATCGTCGAAATGCAGGCGGTGCCGATCAACCCCAGCGATCTCGGCCTGCTTCTCGCCCCCGCCGACATGTCGACGGTCCGATCGGAGATGGTGGACGGCCATCCCGCGCTCGTCGCCAACCTCGCGCCCAATATGAGCCGTGTCTTTGCCGGGCGCGTCGGCAAGAAGATGCCGGCGGGTAACGAAGGCGCGGGCCGCGTCGTCGCCGCCGGCGAATCGGACGCGGCGCAGGCGCTCCTCGGCAAGACCGTCACCATGGTCGGCGGCCTGATGTACCGCACCCACCGCCGCATCAAGGCGCGCGACGCGCTGCCCATGCCCGAAGGCGCAGCCGCGGCGGAGGGCGCATCCCTCTTCGTCAACCCGATGACCGTGCAGGGCTTCCTCAACACGATGCGCGCGGAAGGGCATGAGGCTCTCGTCCACACCGCCGCCGCGTCGAACCTCGGCCAGATGCTGGCCAAGCTATGCCTGAAGGAAGGCGTTCCGCTCGTCGCCATCGTCCGTTCGGACGAACAGCGAAAGATCCTCGCCGACATCGGCCTCACCCACATCGTCGATTCCTCGAAGGACAGTTTCTTCGGCGACCTCGTCGACGCGCTCGCCGAAACCGGGGCGACGCTCGGCTTCGACGCGATCGGCGGCGGCAAGACCGCGAACCACATCCTGACCGCGATGGAAAAGGCGGCCGCCAAGCGCGGCGCGGAGTTCTCCGTCTACGGTTCCACCGTCCACAAACAGGTCTACATCTACGGCCGCCTCGACACGGGAACGACGGAGCTGACCTCCAGCTACGGCATGTTCTGGGGCGTCGGCGGCTGGCTCCTCACCCCGCACCTGGAACAGGTCGGCATGGAGCGCATGATCGAAATGCGCCGCTATGCGATCGCCGAACGCAACGGCATCTTCAACAGCGAATATACGAAGACGATCAGCCTTGCGGACATGATCGATCCGGACATCGCGAAAGCATACGAACGCAAGGCCACAGGCGAGAAATTCCTTGTGGATCCGAGTCTGTAGACTCTCCCCTCCCCCGCGGGGGAGGGGCAGGGTGGGGTGCGAGCGAAGCGAGCCATATAAATACGCGCGATTAGCGCGCGTTCTGACCATCCAACCACGCTACCGCGTGGCCCTTCGCGGCGAGCCCGTCGGCTCGCACCCCAACCCTCCCCGTTGGGGAGGGGAAAGTCGTTACCTCACAACCGCCACAGCTTCGCCAGATTGTTCCTCTGCATATCGCTCGACCCCCCGACGATCGGCATGCCCAACAGATCACGCACATGCCGGTCCATGTCATAGGCATCCGATAGCGCGTAGGCGCCCAT
>JBCCAC010000381.1:0-2503 GCA_039815015.1 Pseudomonadota bacterium
CATAGACGACGCCCATGCCGATTATCTGGCGAGCGCCATCCGGGACGTCGCCATGCAGGTGCGCCCACGTCTGGTCAGCGACCAGGATTGCCGGCCGAACGTCCACATCCTGTTCACCGAAACCCCCGACGACCTGATCACGGAAATCGAACAGGTCGCGCCCGAAGCGCTGCCCTATATCAATACGCGCGCACGGCGGCAGTTTCTGGACGCGACCAATCCCGTGCGCTGGGCGGCGCGGACCGACATCATCGCCGCCGGCGGTGCGATCATCGTCAAGAACATCCAGAAGGGCACCAACCGTTCCGTGCCGCTGATCAAGTCGCGTACCGGCAGCCGCCTGCACCTGTCCGTCGAGCTGGAAGTCCAGTCGATGCTGGTCGTCGTCGACGCCCGAGAGCTTGCCGGCATCACCAACAGCGCGCTGGCGGACTATCTGGCCTTCGTGGTGATCGCCAATGCCGACCCGAGAGCCCGGACGGTCTCGCAACCCTCGATCCTGAACCTGTTTGCGACCGGCGCCGATGAACCTGCGCACATGACGGCGGGTTATAACGGCATTCGTACGCTGGGGCTGACGAGCTGGGACCGGCTGTACCTCTCGTCACTCTACAAGGGCAGCAACAATGTGAAGGCCAGTCTGACCCGCGCCCGCATCGGCCGCGGTCTGCGCCGGGGCATGCGGGCCGCGGACGAGGCGCCGAACATGGCCGACGATCTATTCGTCATGGCGGAAGAACAGGGCTAGTGCGTCGGTAGAACGGTTTGGTTTTCGTGCGGATCGCCCCCGACCGGTAATCACGAACGCGGGAATCATGAACGCGGTAATCACAAAAATGTGGAACTTGGACGTAAAGGAATTGTCATCGCCGCGCGGGCGGGGATGACAGGTGTGACAAACTTTCCGTTTGCAACGCTCTAGTTCGCCGCGCGGCGCAGGCGGTCGTTGATGGCGGCGCCGATTCCGATTGCCGGAACGGGCGCGACGGCGATCGCGGCGGCCGGGCTGGCGTCCGCGACATGCAAAGCGGCAAACAGCGCCGAGGCGGCCTCCGCAGGGTCCGCCGCGGCGCTGAGGTTCAGGTCGCCCGCGATAGCGCCAAAGCCGATGTGGAACTCGTCCGCATTGGCCGTGACGGCATCCAGACGAAGCGGCTTTGCCGGCGCATAATGCGCATCGGTCATGCCGGGCGCCGTGACCGGATCCGATGTTCCGGCGAGATCGACCGGACCGAAGGCCATCAGATCCTCGCGCGTGATCGACCCCGGCCGCAGCAGACGCAGGCGGTCGTCCTCGACGGCCACGATCGTCGATTCGACGCCGCGGTTCGCCGCGCCGCCGTCGATGATGAGCGGCACCGCATCGCCCAGACCGGCCGCCACATGCGCGGCAGTTGTCGGACTGATCCGGCCGGACGGATTCGCGCTCGGGGCCGCGAGCGGTCGTCCGAGCGCCGCGATCAGGCGCTGCATGAACGGGTGCGCCGGGCTGCGCAGCGCGATCGTCGCAAGGCCCGCGCGCACGGTATCCGCAATACCGCCGTCCCGGCGCGCCGGTAGAACGAGCGTGAGCGGTCCGGGCCAGAACGCCGCCATCAACCGGTCCGCGCGCGGCGGGATTCGCGCGTGGGTCGCTGCCATCTCATGCCCCGAAACGTGCGCGATCAAGGGGTTGAAGGCCGGCCGTCCCTTCGCGGCGTAGATGCGTGCCACCGCGTCGGCATCGGTCGCATCAGCCGCCAGGCCATAGACCGTCTCCGTCGGCACGGCGACGATATCGCCATCCCGCAGCAAAGCGAGCGCGGCGTCGAGGCCAGCCTGATCGTCGAAACATATTTGCGGCATCTTGGCGGTCTAGCGGCCCGCGGCGCCGCGCGGTAGGAAAAGCGGATGAGTTATACAGCCCCCCTCGCCGAGCAGCGCTTCGCGCTTGAAACCGCAGCCGACCTTCCCGCGCTGATGGCGCTGCCCGCCTTCGATCATGTCGATGAGGATCTGGTCGATGCCATCCTGACCGAATCCGGAAAGTTCGCGGCCGAGGTCTTCGCGCCGCTGAACTGGAAGGGCGACCGCGAAGGCGCCGTCCTCGCCAATGGCGTCGTGACGCTGCCCGACGGTTTCCGCGACGCCTATCAGCAGTATGTCGCGGCCGGCTGGGGATCCCTGGGTGCGGCGGAGGCCTATGGCGGGCAGAACCTGCCTTTCGCGCTCGCCACCGCCTGTCAGGAGCAGCTGACCAGCGCGAACATGGCGTTTTCGCTGTGTCCCATGCTGACGCTCGGCGCGATCGAGGCGCTGTCGGCGCACGCCTCGGACGAGCTGAAAGAGACCTATCTGACCAAATTGGTGTCCGGCGAGTGGACCGGGACCATGAACCTAAAGGGAGCGACGGCGTGGTGCACGTAAGTGTGCGTGGGCGCGGGGGCTGGCTGGGGCAGCGCGGGGGCTGGCGCGCTGTGCACCCTGCTCCTGCAATCCAATCGTAGGACAAGACGGAGGTGAC
>JBCCAC010000004.1:0-18939 GCA_039815015.1 Pseudomonadota bacterium
AGGACATGACGGTATATTGCCACGTGTCCTCGGCATGGACCCAGCCGGTCGACGTGTTGCCATAGCTGGGCGAGCCGCCATTGTAATTGCCGGCATGGTTCAGACCGAGTGCATGGCCCAGCTCGTGAACCATGGTCTGGAAGCCATAGTCGCCAGGATCGGGATCGCGCAGCGTGCTGTTGCCGGAGCGGAGCCATACGGAACCGGCCATGCGGTCACTCGACGTCGTCTCGCGGCCGGCGAATCCCGGAAAATAGGCCTGGGCGAAATTGACGCCGGTCGAGGACTGGTTGATTTTGATGTCGGCGGTATTGCCGCTCGCCTCGACCATGCTCGGCGCGATCAGATCATCCCAGAGGACCACGGCCTTGCGCGCGGCCAGCGCCTGATCCGCATTCGCCGCACTCCAGCCCGCCTGCTCGTTGCGGCCGGCCGCGAATGCGGAGCTTGTGGGCATGCCGAATGTGATGGTGTCGGCCGTCGCTCCGCTGGACGTGCGCCAGCGCGCGCCAGAGTTCAGTTGATCGACCAGCGCGGTATTGATTGCCATGTGGAAAGACCCCTAATCCGAAAGCCACGTACGGGGGAGTCGCCATCACATTCTGAAAACAGGAGAATCCGCGGTCTGCCCTTGCCGCAAACAGTCTCTCATGACCCCAGAGGTGAACCCGCCCCAATGCCGTTCGGAATAAAGGTCGGACCACTTAAGAAAACATTAGCGTCGATGAAGCGAACACCGCGAACGGCCAGCAGTTTTCTGGCCTCGACACATCGTGCGGATCGCGCAGTTCATCGATAGAATCATGAAACCGCCCTCGAAACGAACGGAAATTTAACGCGTACACGCGTCGGCGCGATCTTCGTCCACATGATCGCGGGGCCCAAGGCCGCGCGTGAATCCTGACAAAACCTCGTCCGATTTTGATCGGGAAGGACGCGGCGACAGAGGCGGCCCGACCAGGATGTTCGCATATTGTAGGGAAATGGCGCGCCCGGAAGGATTCGAACCTCCGACCCCCTGATTCGTAGTCAGGTACTCTATCCAGCTGAGCTACGGGCGCTGACGCGTTCGGCCATAGGCGCGCGGCGCTATACGATCAAGTCGCGATCGACCCCGATGACCCGGATGACAGGATCTGACAATAAGGCGCCATGATGACGACATGCTGGACGTCGCACCCCAGCGCGCGTCGCCCCTGTCGCCCCTGTCGCCCTTGTCGCCCTTGTCGCCCTTGTCGCCCTTGTCGCCCTTGTCGCCCTTGTCGCCCTTGTCGCCCTTGTCGCCCTTGTCGCCCTTGTCGGCCTGGGCCGATCGGGGCAGGGAAGCGACATGTACCGTTCGTTTCATGTCACGACCCTCTCCTGTGCGCTCATCCTCTGCACCCTGTCCGCATGCGCGCAAGGGGATAGCGAGCCCTGGCCCAGCCTTGCCTATCGTCCTGGCGAAACCGCCACGCTCGGGCCGTGCGGTCGCGACCGTCTGAACGCGCTGCCGAGCATGCCGGCACCCGCTACGGATACTCCGGACGCCGAGGCCGCCGCCCTCGCCGACCCTGCCGATACCGATGAGGCGGAACTCGCGCGAACCCTCGACCGCATCATCGCGGACTGGGACCGACAGCAGGAGGTGACGGCGACGGCGGTCGCCAACGCCGCGGCGACGGCGGATGGCAGCATCGCCCGCGGCACGGCCGAGATCGAACTCAGCAGGCTGGACGGCATTTACGGTCGCGCGGCCGCGCTGCACGCCGCAATGGCCGATCCATCCTACAAAGCGGTGCAAACGGAGTATTCGCTGCGAACCCGCCTCGCCGAATTTCGCGATCGCCACCTGGTGCGCTTCACCGCGCTACGGCGACAGCTGCATGGCTATACGGTCGAAGATACGCCGCAGACCGCACCGGACGAGATTGCGGCGGTAATGGCAACCTGCCGCTACGATCGGGGCTGACCCGGAACGGACGGCTGGCACGCTAGGCCGTTCGAAAAGTCGTCCGAGACGACTCGCAAGGCCCGCCCATGTCAGGGGGTGCCGGCCTCCATGACGACAGCTCCCGTTGCAGCAGCCTCTGTCGCGATATCCGCCGCCGCCACATCGAGCGCGCCGCCGGCATGAACGTCGCCCACATTCAGGACGGGAACCGACGCGTCGACGCTAAGGTCCGACAATAAGCGGGGCGGCACGTTCAGGATCGCGGCACTCTCGGCGCGCAATTCCAGGAAGTAGGCGCCATAGGCGACATTCTCGAACAGGAAATACCCGTCATAATCGGTCCTGAGCGCCGCAACTTCGGTACCACCCGCATCGCGCAGGACGAGTTCGGCGCCGGGTCGCACCGTCGCGTTGTGAAACAGTGTTCCTTCGATCTCGCCGGTCGGCAGGAGCGGCAGGTCGACGGGCGTGGCGACGCCGCGGCGCGGGATGATGACGACGCCGTCACCCACCGGCTTCAGCAGCGGGTCGTCGACCGAACCGGCATCCAGGCCGACAAGTACGCGCCGTCCGATCGGCAGGCCGATCAGGTGCGCGCGCCCCTTGCGTCCCGTTTCGGCATGATCGGCACGGCCGGCCGTCCTCACCCGAACGCCTTCCAGCAGCGGTTCGCCTTCCTGATACAGTCCATCGGCATTCTCGTCGGTGAAGACGCGCGCCGCTACCTGCCCGGTTGCCGCCATGGGGTCGCCGCTGATGCGCGCGAACCGGCCATTCTGTCCCGGCCCGACGCTGAGCGCGAGATTGAGGCCGGCCGCAACGCCGCCATCCGTGTCGGCCTCCACCTTCGCGCCCAGCGCGAAGCGGCGGAAGCGTTCGGAATAGCCGAGACTGAGCGTCCCCTCGTCACGCTGCGCATCGAAGCCGAGTTCCCCGCGAACCTGTCCGGTGCGCCCGATCCGGTGTGCCGCAGTCAGGCTGGCCTCGTCGAGATCCGCGCCGCCCGATAGCGTATATCTGACCTCGCCGCGCACGAAGGCGCCGGCGACGCGCCCGCCGATCTGCGTGCGCGCCTCCAGCCGGTCGTCGATGATCCCTTCACGCTGCCAGGTCAGGTCCTGCGTCACCGCGATGCCGCGATGGCGCAGCGCGACGCTGGCGCCGAGCTCGGCGCGGTCCGGCGGGCCGCTCCTGTCGGTGTAGCGGCCATAGGCGGATGCCGTCGCGAAGACATCGCCCAGATCGAAATCGCGGATGGCGCGCAGTTCATGTTCGCTCACCAGAGCATCGTCGATCTGCGGCGTGTCGATCCCGTCCTGGACGATGCTGGACGCGAAGATCGACGTGGTCCCGATCCGGCCGGCGACGCGCACGCCGGCCGCGACCCCGCCATGATTGGCACCGACCAGGTCGAGTTCGACGAGCGCCGGTCCCAGATTGGCGCGCAGATCCGCCTCCAGGAATCCATCGATCTCGCCGTCATCATCTTCGATCGCCTGCGCGGAAAGGCCGATGGAGAGGCGGCGGGAAAGCCCATGCTCCACGCCGGCAAAGGCCTGCAGGCGCGTCACCAGCCGGTCCTGCCCGCCAATGTCGATCAGGTCGCGGCCATCCTCGATGACGCCGGCGCGGTACCAGGTGTCCCCCGCCGGGACGGCATCCTCGCCGACGCGGCGAAAGACGGTCTGGCGCCGCTCCTGACCCTGCGGCCCGTAACGCACGATTTCGAAGCGATTTTCGCCGTAGAGCAGCGGCACGTCTTCGAACGCGTAACGACCCGTCTCATCCGGCTCGGCAAAGGCGATGAGGGCGCCGTTGCGATAGAGTTCCGCCTCCCATCCGGCCGGCAGTTCGCCGAAAAACGCAGTCGTGTCGAAATCGGGCGCCCTGACCAGCGGCGTGTTCGCGATCCAGGCGCCGCGGCCAACGGCGGACGGCGCGACGAGGCCGATGCGCTGGATGCTGACGTCACCGACGACCGCCTCGGTGGCGCCGAGCGCACCGAACAGCCGGCCGTCCGCATCCTGCCGGTAGGCACGTACGCGCAGGGTTTCGGGAACGCCGTCCGCATCGGATCCCAGCCGGGCATCATAGGAAAGCCGCGCCAGTTCCCCGGCGGCGAACAGGCCGTAGCGCGCCTCGAACTCACCGGAACGACTGCCGGCATCGCGCGATGCGCCCAGGCTGGCGACGATATCGACCGAGGGCGTACGCCACAGGCGGTAGGGGTCCGGTACCACCGGTCTTGCGGCAAGATCGGGCGCTGCCGATCCACGGCCGAGCGCGGCGCGGCGGCGCTCGCGAATGGCGGCGCGCTCGACGGGCAGTTGCTGCCGGCTGCGAATCGCGAGCGACGCCGATTCAAGCGACGGCTTGATCTGAATATCGAACCAGGTCGCCAGTGCATCGCTTTCGACGCATAGCCCGCCCGGATGGCGATGCAGTTCGCGACCCTCCAGCCGCGCCGCGTGTCGGCCATAGCTGACGCGGTCCGGGCGCAGCGCGAATTCCTGCGCTTCGCTGTGTAGCGTCCCTGATGCGGTCACGGCGTCCGGGTCGACGGCGACGTCGAAATCCAGCGCGTCGGTCATCTGCGCGAGGTCGAGACAGAAGCCGCCGCCCGGCAGACGATAGGCCTCCACCGATTCGGCAAGAAGAAAGCGCCCCGCCTCGACGCGCAACAGCAGATAATCATCCTCATCGACCGCCGGCAGCGTGAGGTCGGCCCTCTCGTCGGCCGCGGGCGCCGCGCGCGCCGCACCGCAGACGGCCATCGACGCCAGCGCCAAGGCGGCAACGGGTCCCCGAATGGACAGCCTCATGATCGTGCCGGCGTCTGCCGGTGCCTCAGCCCCGGTGCCTCATCCGATGACCGTCGTCATCTCGTCGAGAAGAACGCGGCCGCCGTCGCTCTCGTCATAATAGCGAATGCGTACGGGCCCCTCGACCGAGCCGGCGAAATCCGGCGACAGGTCGATGAACAGATCGCGCGTCGTCACTTCGGGATAAAGCGCGATGCCGCGGGCGCGCGCCAGCGGCTCATCCATGCCCGGCCGGTCGACGACGAGTTCGCCGTAGACGGACCGCGACCCGAGCTGCTCCAGACGCACACGCAGACCCTGGCGCGGCCCTTCTTCGGCCCGCTCGAGGGCGACGATCCTGGCGCTCGAATCGAGTTCACCATGTCTGACGATCAACGGGATCGTCACGCCGTAAATCGGCGTCAGGCGGATCGCCAGCCCTTTGGTGGGCGTTTCGGTCGGGGGTGCGAGCGCGTCCGGATCGGGGATCGCGCGGAACATCATGTGGATGCGATATTCGCCGTCCGCCAGATCCGCAGGCTTCCGGATCGCCACGCGAATCGACTGCGGCTGATTCGGCTCCAGGCGTACGCGGCGCGGGGCGAACCGTACCATTTTCTCGGCCAGCGCTTCGCCCGCGTTCGGCGTGTCCACCTCGACGATGTCGCCGTCGGGGCTCATGCGCCGCGCGACCAGCGAAATGCGGTAGGTGGCCGCTCTGGGGCCGATATTCTTGAGGATGACCTCGGTCGAGCGGGTACGGCCTTCGAAGGTCAGGCGCGTCGGCGCGACGAGAAGATCGTTCGCCGCCATCGCCGGTACCGGCGGCAGGACGGTCAGCACCGTCAGGACAAGCAGGACGGCAACTCTGGGTTGCGCCGTTAACCATTTCTTTACCGCGCGGCGCCAGAGACGAAACTCGCAAGACAAGAGGTGCATCGGATTGTTCCCGGTTCCTTAGCGATCCCGATGATGAGGCCGCTTCGTTCTTGTGAAAGGGGGCAGGGTTCCCGACCCGGCGGACGGCGGCATCCCCGTTGCCACCGCCCGCCGGACGGGTTCCCCCTTTTGTGACTGTCGTCAGGCGCGCCGCTCGGGTCCCCGTTCGAGCGCCGCACCTGGCGGCAGCTACCGGCCCCGCCATCCCCGAACAGCGTTACCGATGCGTTCACCATGGACCGAAAAGGGTTTCGGAAGCGCTAAAGGGCGGCCCGTTTCCGTCGCGCCGGTCGGTGCTCCGCAAACAAAAAGGGCCCGCCGACCATGCGGCGAGCCCCTTCTGCTCAACCCCCGAAAGGGTATCGGTCGGCTTAGTTGTACTCGGCCAGAACCGTGTACGTGCCGGTGTAGGTGTCGACCGCCTGATCGGCGTTGATCGACAGCGTGCCGCCCACCAGGAACTGCATCGACCCATCGGTCAGGTTCGAAGCGGCATTGTGGTTGAAGTCGGAAACGCGCGGACGATCAGCCGTCGCCATGCCCGTGTTCACTGCCGGTGCCAGGACGATTTCCTGATCGGCCGGGAACGAAATCGTAACGCCGTTGGCGCCGACGCCGTTGACGGTCCACTCCGCGAAGCTCGACGTGCCGGTGACGGCCGTGATGTTGTTGCTCGGCGTCTTCTCGTCGGCGACGGCGTCGAGAACGTAGGTACCGGCGGCATCCGGGTCGGCGACGATCAGACCGAAGGCGAGGTCGCTGTCGGCGGTCAGCTGCAGATTGTCGACGATCTGGACCGTGGCGTTACCGGTGGCGCTCTGTGCAGAAGCGATGCCGGCGAAGGAGATGGCGACAGCCGCGGCAGCGGCGGACTTCATGACGATGTTCATAATGATATGGTTCCCTGAGTAGACGATGAGGCGCCAGGCCGTGCCGGCTCCCAACCGTTTCGGATGTATCCGCGGGAACATTGCGCCCGTCCTACCGGACAGGGTTAAGACCGTGTTTGGAAATCAAAGCGGTCGCCAGATCGTCCCAAACGGGCTCAGTCGGAGAAATAGCCGTTCAATATGCGTCCGTAGACGCGCGACAGCGCTTCCACCTCGGCAATCGGTACATGCTCGCCCACCTTGTGCATGGACGTGCCGACCAGACCGAACTCGACGACGGGACACAGGCGGCGGATGAAACGCGCGTCCGACGTCCCGCCACTCGTCGACAGCTCGGGGGCGACCCCGGTTTCGGCGGCAACCGAATCGGCCACCAGCGTCGAAAGCCGGCCCGGTTCGGTCAGAAAGGCCTCGCCGGATATCTTGGCCTCGACCTCGGCGCCCGCCGTCACCGATGCGGCGACCGATCGGACCCAGTCCACCAGATCGGCGCCCGACTGCTCATCGTTGAACCGGATATTCAGTCGCGCCTCGGCCCTTGCCGGAATGACGTTGTGCGCCGGATTGCCGACGTGAAGATCGGCGATTTCCAGATTGGATGGCTGGAACCAGTCGTTGCCCTCGTCGAGCGTATGCCGTTGCAGGCGGTGCAGGATCTCGACCAGATGAGCAATCGGATTGTCCGCCATGTGCGGATAGGCGACGTGACCCTGCGCGCCCGATACTCTGACCCACATGTTGACCGAACCGCGTCGACCGATCTTGACCATGTCGCCGAATCGCTGCCGGATGGTCGGCTCGCCGACCAGGCAATGGTCGGGCACATGGCCCTCCGCCTCCATCCACTCGAGCAACGGCCTCGTCCCGAACGTCGCCGGCCCCTCTTCGTCGCCGGTGATGATGAGGCTGATCGTTCCCTCGTCCGGCCGCACGTCATCCGCCGCCGCGACGAACGCGGCGATGGCGGATTTCATGTCGACCGCACCGCGCCCGACGAGGATGCCGTCCTTCACCTCAGCTGCGAACGGGTCGACGTCCCAATCATCCGTCGCCCCCGGCGGCACGACGTCGGTATGACCGGCGAAGGCGAAATGCGGGCCGCCCGTGCCGCGCCGCGCGTAAAGATTGGCGACCGGTCCGTCCGGCGCCTCGCCCCACAGATGCCGCCAGACCGTAAAGCCCGCCTGCGCGAGCGCCGCCGCCAGAACGTCCTGCGCGCCGGCATCCGCGGGCGTCACACTGGGGCGGCGGATCAACTCGCGCGCGAGCGCCAGCGCATCAGTCACGGAGCAGCTCGTTGATCGCCGTCTTGGCCCGCGTCTGCGCGTCGACCCGCTTGACGATGACCGCGCAATAGAGGCCCGGTCCGCCATCCTTTCCGGGCAGCGTTCCCGGTACGACGACGCTGTACGCCGGTACACGCCCGCGGAAGACCTCGCCCGAGGCGCGGTCGACGATCTTCGTGGACGCGCTCAGATAGACGCCCATGGCAAGGACGGCGCCCGTTTCGACGATGACGCCCTCCGCCACCTCGGAACGCGCGCCGATGAAGCAGTCATCCTCGATGATGGTCGGCGTCGCCTGCAGGGGTTCCAGCACACCGCCGATGCCGGCGCCGCCCGACAGGTGCACATTGTCGCCGATCTGTGCGCAACTGCCCACCGTCGCCCAGGTGTCGATCATGGCCCCCGCACCGACGCGCGCGCCGATATTGACGAAGCTCGGCATCAGGACGGCGCCCTTGCCGATATGCGCGCCGCGGCGGACGATCGCCCCCGGCACGGCGCGAAAGCCGGCTGCGCGAAAGCGGTTCTCGCCCCAGCCCGCGAATTTCGATTCGCATTTGTCAAAGGCATTGCCCCCGGCGGCCGCACCCTCGAAGACGCGCATGTCATTGAGGCGAAAGGACAGGAGGACCGCCTTTTTCGCCCATTCGTGAACGCGCCATCCCTTCCCGTCCGGCCCTGCGCCCGGTTCCGCACCAGGTTCCGCACTAGGTTCCGCCACGCGAATCGAACCATCGTCGAGACCGGCGAGGGCCGCCTCGACCGCATCGCGCGCGAATCCCTGGGTCGTCGGACCGAGCGACTCCCGCTCCGTCCATGCGCGTTCGATGTCCGCCTGCAACGCGTTCGTCACGCCAGCTCCTTTCCGATGTCGCTCAGCCAATCACCGAGATCGGTGATAACGTGGTCGATCATGTCCATATCCGCCTCGTAATTGCCGCTCTCGCTGCCATTGTCGATCCAGACCGTCGTCATGCCGAGCCGCTTCGCCGGCGCCAGATTGCGCGCCATGTCTTCGACGAAGACCGCACGTTCCGGGCGAATGTCGAAACGCGTCACCAGATCGTCGTAAACGGCGGCCTCGGGCTTCGGGCGATAGGCCATCGCGTGAATATCGTGCACCGCATCGAAATGCGTTTCGAGCCCGAGTCGCTTCAGGACGCGCGCGGCATAATCCACATCGCCGTTCGTAAAGACGAGCTTTCGTCCCGGTAGCCGAGCGATATTGTCGGCGACGCGCGCATCATGCGCCAGCGCCGACATGTCGATATCGTGCACGAAATCCAGGAACCGGCCCGGCTCGACCCCATGTTCGTCCATAAGACCGCGAAGCGTCGTGCCGTGGCGGTGAAAAAAGTCCTTCTGGATCACACGCGCTTCCGTGCGGTCAACGCTCAGTTCGGCGGCGATGAAGGCGCCCATGCGCTCATCGATATGGCGAAACAGATCGACGTCCGCCGGGTAGAGCGTATTGTCCATATCGAACAGCCAGCAGTCGAACCGGCTCGGATCGAATATCGCGGGATCGGAACGCACGGCCATGGGCGGCGGCCTTACGCAAGGCGGCGGGCCGCCGCAATCGACCCCGCGCAATTCTCGCTTCAGCCGGACCGAGTTCAGTATTTCGACACCATTGGTCCATAAGGTTCTCTGCTGAAATGTCGTGCGGGCTTCCGATCGTCTTCGCGACCATTACGTCTGAGGGGTCGTCCGGGTCATGAAATCTGAAGTCTACGCCAAGCATGCACGGTCTCTGTTTCTGGTGTCCACTGCCCTCGCGCTGACAGCGTGTGGCGGCGGCAGCCCGACGGTCCTCAGGACGCCGCCGCCGACCGCACCGGCACCCGCGCCGACGCCCGCCCCGACACCGACCCCGCCGCCCCGCAACTTCAATACCCCGGAATACAGGGCCTCGAACGGTGCAACGGCCATCAATGCCCTCACCGCCTATGAAGAGGGCGCGTTCGGCCAGGGCGTGAAGGTCGGCGTCGTCGACAGCGGCATCAATACCGGCTCGTCGCAGTTCACCGGCCGTATCGATCCCGCCAGTCGCAGGGTATCGTCGTTCGGCAGTGTCGAGGATACCGACGGTCATGGTACCTCGGTCAGCGCGGTCATCGCCGCCGCTGCCGACGGCCGCCTTACGCAGGGCGTCGCCCCGCAGGCCACCATCGTCGCGGCCCGTGCCGATGCCCCGAACAGCTGTACGGACGAGGACGGCTGTGGCTATCTCGATCTCGACATCGCCGAGGGCATCGATCTGGCGCGCAACGCCGGTGCGCGCGTCGTCAACCTGTCGCTGGGCGGCTCGTCGGCACAGGCGGAGCTTCGCGATGCCATCGACCGCGCGACGGCCGACGGCATGATCGTCGTCATTTCGGCCGGCAATAACGAGCTGGACGAACCGGATCCGCTGGCCTTCGTCGCGTCCGATTCCATCGCGAGAGGCCGGGTCCTCATTGCCGGATCGATCGACGCCGACGACAGCATGTCGGACTTTTCCAACAAGGCCGGTACGTTCGGCGACTTCTATTTCTCGACGCTCGGATCGGGCGTCGCCTCGATCAACGAGGAAGACGAACTTTTCCTCTATGACGGCACATCTTATGCTGCGCCCGCCCTTTCCGGGGCGCTGGCCGTCCTGTTTTCGGGCTTTCCGAACCTGACCGCCGACGAGGCCATCGAAATCCTCGCACGCAGCGCGCGCGACCTCGGCGATACCGGCGTCGATGCCGTTTTCGGACGGGGCGCTATCGACCTTAACGCGGCATTCCGCCCGATCGGCGGCACCAGCCTCGCCGGCAGCGAGGTCGCGGTCGGCACGGGCCCGATCGCCGTTACCGGCGGCGCGGCCGGTGATGGCGGCAAGGTCGGCACCGCGCTGACCCGCGTCACCGTTCTCGACGATTATGACCGCGCCTTCGCGGTCGATCTCTCATCCTCGCTCGCGAACCAGACCGCACAGGGACGTCTGGCCGGCGCGCTTCTCAACCCCGGTGCCGGCGGTGCGGCAAGGCTCGGGCCCGCGTCCCTGTCGCTATCCGTCGTCAACACTCAGAACGCGATGTTCATGACCGAGCTGGAGGCGAAGGGCCTCGACCGCAATGGCGGGCGCCGCATGGTGCCGATGACCGGGATCGTCTCGGGATCTCCGGTCGCCGGCACGACGACGATGATGGCGCACGGCATCGCACCTGGCCGTCTCGTCGATCGATTCGCCGCGCCCGAGCAGGAACTCGGCTGGCTCGCCGATGGCGGTGTCGGCGGCGGCCTGCTGCTCACACCGGAAACCGCTGGCGCGATCGGCCAGGCCATCGGACCGTGGACGTTCATCGCCGCGGCCGGTTCCGCGGACGCGATTCTCGCTGAAAATGGTGAGGGCGATGTCGAAACCTTCGCATTCGGCGCGACGCGCAGTTTCGGGCCGGTCGATCTGGCGCTGACCTATGAGCGCCAGGACGAGCGCGAGACTTTCCTCGGCTCGCGGGGGTCAACAGCACTCGGCATCGACGGCGCGAATAGCGATTTCCTGAACGTCGCGCTCGGCTATCGTCTGGCGGACGATCTCATGGCGACGGCGAATCTGCGCGGCGGTCTTACCGATCTCGCGCTCGGCGGCGGCGGGCTGGCGGTCGGGTCCGAACGGCTTCGCTCCAGCGCCTTTTCCGTCGCTATCCAGCGTCAGGATACGCTTCGGAAGGGTGACCTGGTCGGTCTTCGCGTATCGCAGCCGCTGCGTATCGAGGGCGGCGCCCTGCGCCTCGGCCTGCCCTCGGATTATGATTATGCCACGGGCGAAACCGCCTATCGGGTCGCCAGCACCAGCATTGCGCCCTCCGGACGCGAAATCGCGTTCGAGGCCGGCTATGCGCGCCCGTTCGGCTTCGGCCTCCTGCAGGGCAATCTCTTCTACCGGACTCAGCCGGGTCATGTGGCGAACGCCGCCGCGGATCTTGGCGTCGCCCTACGCGTCGCTACCGAATTTTAGGGCTACCGAGTTCTAAAGCCGCCGAATTTCAGGCGCCCGTCCAGTCCGCCAGGGCCGGATCGTTGAGACGCATCAGACGACTGGCTGCGGTGCGGGCGAACAGCGCCGTTGCGCGTTTGCGCCGCGCGGGCGACAGTCGGTCATCGGCGGCCTGACGCAGTTCCGCCGCTTCGAACCGGTCCGCGACCAGCAGACCGCAATCACCGGGCCGGAAGCGCTCCTGATCCAGCAGCGCCGCATCGAACCCGGCCGGGATGCCCCAGTAGAAGCGGTCGCACCACGGCAGATAGTCGGTCCATTTCGTATCGCTGCGCAGATCGGCGACCGCGACCTTGATCTCGACGATCGCGATATGACCATCGTCCGACAGTGCCATCAGATCGACGCGGCGCCCGCCCGGCAGCATGACCTCGCTCAGAACCGTCAGGCGGCGATGCCAAAACAGCCGGCCGATGCCGCGCGCCACATCCTGTGCCGTCAAAGCCGAGTCGGGATCCGCGAGACTTGCCATGCCCCAGAACAATAGCAGAACATCATGAAAGCGAAAGAGGGCGCGGTCTCCCCCCGGAACCCGCGCCCTCCATAAGCCCGCCGTCCCCGGGGCAGCGGGCTCTGTCCAATGCCTCTAGCGGTAGAAGACGTGCTGACCGATATTCTTGGTCTGCTGAAACGCCGTGCGCCAGCGCGGTGCGACATAGGTCGCATGATAGAAGACCGCTTCGTCGGTCACATCGTCCCAGTTCTCCGTCGCGGCGACCACTGCGACCGCCTCCGCACGCTCCCAGGAGGCATTGCGCTTCGGAAAGTCCGGCAGGCCGTCATGCGTGAAGCTGAACTGGTAACGCTGATAGACGACGCCGCAGATCGTATTCGGCCAGCGCGAGTCGTCGACGCGGTTGAGGACGACCTGCGCCACGGCAAGCTGGCCATCGAGCGGCTCGCCCCGCGCCTCATTGTAGACGGCGCTCGCCAGGCAGCGCATGTCCTCGTCCAGTTCCGGAACGCCATAATCGCGGACGTTGCGCACCAGCGTCGTCAGCGAGATATCGCCATCGTCCGCCTGCACTTCACCCTCGACGGGTGCGGCAGGTGCAGCGACGGTAAATTCAATATCTTCCGCTTCCAGCATGAAGGCGACCGGTGCGGTCTCCTCCAGGATGACCGGCGCGGCCTGCAGGTCGGTGGGCAGGTCGGCGGCGGCGAGAAGGCCGGTACTGGCCAGGGCGATCGCGATCGCCCGCTTTGATTTCAGCATGTCGAAGCATCCAGTCAAGGATCGGGGGGAACCTTCGTCCCGCTCGCGCATTAACCGTAAAAGCGCGTACCGATCTCGTTGCGGCATATCTTTTCAGAACTGCACCCCCCAAGGGTCGCGGTCCCGTTGTCCTGAAACGAATATGATGCCCGGAAGTGAAGGGTCAACTTATCTCGTCGAGATCGGCGACGAACCGTGCATGATCAGCGACGTCCAGTTCTATGACCCATAGATCAGGGTCGAAACCTCGCTGTTTTTTAAGCATTTCTGTTAAGGTTTCACTGGTTTCCGGCTCATTTTCGATGAGCGGGCGCCAGGCCGTCTGGCCGTCTCCCAGATTGCTGCGCATATACGCCGTTACAGACCCGTTTCGATCGCGCACCATCATGAGGACGGCGCCGCCCATGGGCTCGCCGCTGGCAAGAATGGTGGCGAAATCGCCGGCCGTCTGGACCCGCCGCATCAGGCCGTCGATCCAGGTCTTCGTCGCCAGCCGGCTCAGACAGCGCCTCCCGCGGCATCAGCGCCAGTATCGGCATCACCGCCATCCTCCGCGCCGACACGATAGGCGTCGAGGTCAGCAAGTGGAATCGACGAGCGCATGAAGGTGCCCGTGCCGCGCGCGACTTCTTCGCCGTCCAGGGTCAGGAGCGTGCTTTCGCCGACGAACAGTCGCCGCCGGCCGCTCAAGAACCGCCCCTCCGCGATCAGCGGCCCGACCGGGACCGGCCGCTCCATCAGGAGATTGAAGGCCGTCGTCAGAATGAAGACGTCCTCGACAAGGGAATTCACCGCGTAGAAGGCCGCATCGTCCAGCATCTTGAAATAGATGGTGCCGTGTGCGGCGCCGGCGGCGTGAAAATGGTCGGGCCGCACCTCGAAGGCGATGCGCGATACGCCGGCGCGGGGCAGCGTCAGCCGGGACTGGAACACGCCGTTGATCGGCGCCGAGGCGTATAGACGCTCAAGGCCGCGAATGTGCGAGGTCGTCGCTGTCGTCATGAAAAGAGCGTCATGGAGAAAATGTCATGAAAGGGGCACGTCCCACCGTCACGCCCGCGCGGCATCAGCCGGCAAGGCTCCAGCCGCCCGACACCAGAAGGGCGTTGACGGCATCGCCGCTCTGGGCGCCGCGCAGCTTGGTCACCAGCTGACGATCGCGAAACAGCCGGCTGACCGCGGCGAGCGCCTTCAGATGATCCGCGCCGACCGTCTCCGGTGACACGAGCGCGTAAACGAGATCGACCGGCGCGCCATCGAGCGCATCCATGTCGAGCGGTGTCCGCAATATCGCCAGGGCGCCGGTGATGCGCCCGGCCTCGGGCAATCTGGCGTGCGGAACCGCGACCCCGCCTCCGAATGCCGTCGACTGCACGCGCTCACGCTGCACGAGGCCTTCGGCGATCGCGGACGCCCCGATTCCCGTCGCCCGCGACAAGGGTTCGGCCATCGTGCGCATCAGATCCACCATGTCCGTCACCTGCACATCCGTGCGGACGCAGTCGGCGCACAGCAGCCGTGCCGGATCGAATGGCGATTGTTCGGAGACGGGATCATCGTCGGCCATAGTTGCGCCTTTCAGGCTTCGCGCGGCTCGACCCAGCCGACATGACCGTCTTCACGTCGATAGACCATCGACAGGCGCCCGCTCTGGCCGTTCTTGAACATCAGGGCGGGCGTATGTTTCAGGTCGAGAAGCATGACGGCGGTCGCGACGCTCACCTCGGGAATATCCTCGGCCTGATCGGCGATGATCAGGGGCGCCTCATCGCCCTCGTCGACCTCCTCACGCTCGTCGCGTTGCAGAATGCGATAGTCCGCACCGATGATCGGCGCGGGCGCGCCCTTGCGATCGCGGTCGGTCAGTTTGCGTTTGTAGCGGCGAAGCTGCGTTTCGATCTTGTCCGCGGCGGATTCGAATGCCGCCTGCGCGCTGTTGAAGGCGTGCGCGTGGGATTTCATGACCAGCCCCTGGCTCAGCTGTACCAGGATGGAGGCATCGAATTCATGTTCGTGCGGACCGCTGGAAAAGGTGGTTGTCGCACCGGTCATGCCGACGCGGTATTTATCCGCCAGGTCGCCCAACCGGTCCTCGACATGAGCGGTAAGCGACGCACCGACATCGATCTGATGCCCGGAAACGCGAATATCCATGGGGATCTCCAGCAATTTGCCGTTCAGGGAGCGTCAGGAAAACGGTCCCATATCGGCTTGGTCAACGCGGTGAGGAAGCTACGGTGCCGCTCGGCTTCCGCTTTTGTTATGGAAAAATGACGGACCGGCCAATCGGTCCGAGCGGATGCGGAGATGACGGGCGCGGCATTCCTGGCAGGCGCGGCAACTTCCAGGGCCATGCCGCGCTGGCGGCCGCCGCGCAGCTCCACATAGACGTCCGCCAGCAGTTCCGCATCCAGAAGCGCGCCATGCTTGACCCGTTTCGACAGGTCGATGCCGAAGCGATTGCAGAGCGCATCCAGCGTCAGCTTCGCACCGGGAAATTTCGTCCGTGCCAGCGCCAGCGTATCGACGATGCGCGCGCGGGGCAGTTTCGATCGCCCTGTGCGCACCAGCTCGGCGTTCACGAAGCCAAGATCGAAGCCGGCATTGTGCGCGACGAGATTCGCTTCGGTCCCGATGAAGCCCAGAAAATCATCGACGATCTCGGCGAATTTCGGCTGGCCGCGCAGGCTTTCGGTCGTATGGCCGTGCACCTTCGCGGCTTCGGCCGGCATATCGCGTTCCGGGTCGATCAGCGTATGATAGCTCTTGCCGGTCGGGATCAGGCCGTCGAGTTCGATCGCGCCGATTTCGACGATCCGGTCCGCACCCTCGGCGTCGAATCCCGTCGTTTCGGTGTCGAATATGATCTCACGCATCGGGCACAGTATCGGACCGGGCGCCGCGCGAGGCAAGCCGCGATCCGGTCGACCAGGAGCCGACTCCGTCGTTTGCCGCGGCCCGTTTCGATGACGAAGTCGGCGCGCGCGCGCTTTTCCGGGTCCGGTATCTGCGCCGCGCGAATGGCGTCGAACTTCGCGCGCGTCATGCCGGGGCGGGCGAGAACGCGGGCGCGCTGCACATGAAGCGGACAGGATACGGTGATGACGCCGTCGACGCGGCGCCAGCCGCCCTTTTCAAAAAGGAGCGGTATGTCCAGAATGACGAAGGGTTCGCGCCGATAGCGCGCCGTCGCCAGAAAACGCGCCTGTGCCCGCGCGACCATCGGATGCATGATCGCCTCTAGCCGTTTCAGCGCTTGCGGATCGCCGAAGACGGCCGCCCCCAGCGCCTGACGGTCGAGCCGATCCCCGGTGACGCTGCCCGGAAAGACCTCGGCGATGGCCGGCAGGGCGCGGCCGCCGGACGCCTGCAGGCGGTGCACTTCCGCATCGGCATCGAAGACGGGCACGCCGCGGCGGGCGAACATGGTCGCGACCGTCGACTTTCCCATGCCGATCGAGCCGGTCAGACCGATGATCTTCATGACGTCAGCAGCCGGCGCAGCGCAGCACTGTCCGCGGGCGGCGTCCGACCGAAGAACAGCTCGAATGCGGTGCGGGCCTGTTCGATCAGCATGCCGAGCCCATCGACCGTGCGCAGACCGCGCGCCCGCGCAGCCGTCAGAAGCAGCGTTTCGAGAGGAGCATAAACGATGTCGCAGACCGTCGCGTGTGCAGGAAGCGGCGCCAGATCGACGGAAAGCGGCGCGGCGCCCACCATGCCCAGACTGCTCGCATTGACCAGAAGATCGGCCGCCGGCAGCGCCGCATCCAGCGCCAGCACATCGCCCTCGACCTGCATGTCCTCCAAAAGTACGTGCGCCCGAGCGTGGGTCCGGTTCAGGATCGTCACATTGCCGATGCCGTTCGACGTCAACGCATAAAGTACCGCGCGCGACGCGCCGCCCGCACCGATGATGATCGCGTGCGCGCCGCGAAGATCGACCTTGCCGAGCGCGGCGAAGAATCCCGTCCAGTCCGTGTTTTCAGCCCTGAGCCGGCCATTGCCGATCGACACGATGCAATTGGCGGCTCCGATCGCCGTGACGTCCGCCGAGAATTGGTCGACCAGATCGAGACAGGCGACCTTGTGCGGCACGGTGATGTTCGCCCCGCGCCAGTCCGGCAGCGTCCGGCACGTTTCGAAATGCGCCGCCAGTTCCTGAGATCTGACGTGCGCCGCACGGTAATCGCCTTCGATACCCAGCGCCGCCAGCCAGGCGCGGTGCATGACCGGCGATTTGGAATGGGCGACGGGATCGCCCACCACCTCGGCAAAGGGAACGCTCATGCCTCGATCAGCCCGCGTGTGCGCAAATAGGCGAGGAGCGGCAGAAGCGGCAGGCCGCGGACGGTAAACTGATCGCCGATAATGCGGTCGAACAGCTGCACACCCCGCGCTTCGATGCGATAACCCCCGACGCCCCACAGCAAGATGTCACCCTCGGCCGCCAGATAGGCATCCAGCCAATCGTCGGAAAACGCGCGCACATTCAGGGTGGCGGTGTCGACCTGCCGCCAGACCGCACGACCGGCCTCGGCGATGACGATCGCGGAGATCAGCCGGTGCCGCCGCCCGCGCAGCGACTGCAATTGCGTCCGCAAGGTCGCCATATCGGGTGCCTTGTCGAGCGTTTCACCATCGTCCGTCTCCAGCATCTGATCGCCGCCCAGAACGAGCGCGTCACCGGCATTGCGCGACGTCTTGACCGCCTTCGCTTCCGCCAGCGCGTCGGCCTGGTCCCGCGCGCTGCAGCCTTCCGCTCGCAGCGCCCGTTTCAGTTCGTCCTCGTCGACATGGGGCGCCCGTGCCTCGAACGGCACGCCGGCCGCTTCGAGGATGGCGGCGCGCGATGCACTCGTCGACGCGAGGATCAGGCGCATTCATCGCTCGTTTCGCCGGGCTTTTCCGTACGTTCAGCGGCAAGTTCGCCATCTTCGGGCGGGATCATCAGGTTGAGGATGGCGGCCGCCGTCTCCTCGATGGCCTTTCTCGTCACGTCGATGACGGGCCAGCCCTGATCGGCGAACATGCGCCGCGCCTTCGCCACTTCGGCGCGCACGCGCTCGCTATCGACATAGGTCGTGTCCGGCGTCTGGGCGAGGCTGAGAAGGCGGTTGCGCCGGACCTCGACCAGCCGCTGCGGCGTCGTCGTCAGACCGACGATAAAGGGTTTCGTCAGCCGGAACAGTTCCGGTGGCGGCTCCCGCGTCGGCACGAGCGGCAGATTGGCCGTCTTGTAACCGCGATTCGCCAGATAGATGCTGGTCGGGGTCTTCGACGTGCGGGACACGCCGACCAGCAGAATGTCGGCCTCGTTCCAGCTTTCCGCCGATTGGCCGTCATCATGCGCCATGGTGTAGTTGATCGCCTCGACGCGCGCGAAATAGGCGGCATCCAGCCGGTGCTGCCGACCGGGCGCGGCCGTCGCCGCCTTGCCCAGCATCGCCGCCATGCCGGCGACGACGGGATCGATGGCGGAAACCGCGGGCAGGTGCATGGCGGCGCAGCGTTCTTCCAGATGATCGCGGATTTCGCCCGAGGCCAGCGTGAAGAGGACGAGCCCCGGATGCTTGGCGATATCCGTCAGCACGCGCTCCAGATGCCCTTTGGAGCGTACCAGGGGCCAGAAATGCTTGACGGCATCGACCCCCTCGAAGCGCGCCAGCGATGCGCGCGTCACAGATTCCAGCGTTTCTCCGGTGGAATCGGAGACGAGATGCAGATCGATCCGTTTGGCCATCGGGTTTCCCTAGGCGCGTGCGGCCTTGTGGAAAAGTCGTCGGATGAACCGGCCGAACGACTCGTTTACGGTCCTGATTATGGAATTGGGGATGGAATCCGCAT
>JBCCAC010000102.1:0-7520 GCA_039815015.1 Pseudomonadota bacterium
CGGTCTCGTCGGCATGACGACCGCGCTGGCCCTCGCCGCATTCGGCGTCCGTACCAGCGTCATCGACGCCGCCGACCTGGATGCGACCGCCGAGGCCGCGTTCGACGGCCGCGCCACCGCCATCGCCAGCGCGTCCTGGCGAATGTTCCAGGCCCTCGGACTCGCCGATCGGCTGGACGGGCTCGCCTGTCCGATCAACGAAATCCGTGTGACGGAGGGTCTCGCGCCGCGCCATCTGCATTTCGACGGGCGCGAGGCGCCGGCAGAGTCGGGCGGCGGCGAGCCGCTCGGCCATATGGTCGAGAACCGGCATCTGCGCCGGGCGCTGATCGACGCCGGCCGCGCGTCGGAACATATCGACGTCCATGCCCCTGCACGCGTCGAGGACGTGAGGCGCGAAGAGACCGGCGTGACCGTCACACTCGAAGATGGCGTGCAAATGCGGGCGCCGCTCCTCATCGCCGCCGACGGCCGCCGCTCCCGCCTGCGCGAGGACGCCGGCATCCGGACGGCGCGCTGGCAATATCGGCAGACGGCCATCGTCGGCATGATCCGGCACGAGCGCGATCATGGCCATATCGCGTTCGAACTGTTCTATCCGGCAGGACCGTTCGCCATTCTGCCCATGTTGCCGGACGACGCCGCCACCGATGATGCGCTGCCGCATCGCTCGGCGATCGTGTGGACCGTCGATGCGAAGCACGCCCCTGCCTTTCTCGATCTGCCCGATCGGGCCTTCACGCATGAAATCGAGAAGCGGATCGGCGGCGCGCTCGGCGGCGTGCAACTCGCGGCGACGCCCTCATCCTATCCGCTCGGCTTCCACCATGCGGCCCGCTACACGGACGAGCGCCTGGCGCTGATCGGCGACGCCGCGCACGGCATCCATCCCATCGCCGGCCAGGGTCTCAACATGGGCCTGCGCGACGCGGCCGCGCTGGCCGAGGTCCTGGGCGATGGCAAGAGCCTCGGCCTCGATCTAGGCGCGCCCGACGTTCTCGAGCGCTACTCGCGCTGGCGCGGCGTCGATAATCTAGCCGTCGCCGCCTCGACCGACATATTGAACCGGCTGTTCGGCCTGCCGACGAAGACGATGAGCACCATCCGCAGCGTCGGCCTGGGCGCGGTCCAGCGCATCGCACCCTTGAAGACCTTTTTCATGACCGAAGCGCGCGGCGCGTCCGGCGACCTGCCACAGCTGCTGCGCGGCGAGTGTCCGTAAGGCGCGCGATATCTTCTCCGGCAGGTGCCCACGCGCACTGATCCTGCGGGCCTTCTATCCTTCGATAGGCTCAGCATGAGCGGTATCAGGAGCGTATCTGAACTGCCTTATCCCGAGCTTGTCGGAGGCCCGCGGCCCACCCCGCCCCGACACGATCCTGTCTTGTCCGAACAAGCGGCTTCAGCGACATGGCCTTGATGGTCCCGACCGAACGCATCCAGACATGACCCTCGCAACCCCGATCGCCGGCGCGGTACGTCTCGCGCTGCGCCACCCCTGGCTCGTCATCATGGTCACCCTTGCCGCGACGCTGCTCGCCGGCACCTATGCCGCCCGCAATTTCGCGCTGACGACGGACACCAGCGCGCTCATCTCGCCGGATGTCGACTGGCGGCGCGACGAAGCGGCGTTCAAGGCGGCGTTTCCCGGCCTCATCGACACGCTGATCGTCATCGTCGATGCGCCGACGCCGGAGGGCGCAGAAGGCGCGACCGCGCGGCTGACGACGGCGCTGAAGGCCGACGACACGCATTTCATACGCGTCCGGCGCCCCGACGGCGGCACCTATTTCGACCGCCACGGGCTGCTGTTCCGATCGCCCGAGGAGGTCGAAGACAGTACCGCGGCCCTGATCGAAGCCGGCCCACTGCTGGGGCCGCTGGCTGCCGATCCAAGCCTGCGCGGCATCGCCGATACGCTGGCGCTGGCGGCGGAAGGCGCAGCGCGCGGCGAGGGCGATGCCGATCGGCTGGCCAGGCCGTTCGCCCGTGTCGATGCGGCGCTCGCGGCCGCGCTTGCCGGCGAACGTGCGACCTTTTCCTGGCAGGCGCTGATCGCAGCGGAGGACGCACAGCCGGCACCGACCCGGCGGCTCATCCTCGTCGAACCACGGCTCGATTTCGGGGCGTTGAAGCCCGCGGCCGAGGCGACGGCGGCCGTCGAGGAAGCGGCGGCATCGCTCGATCCGGCTGCCGGTACGACCGTCCGCATCACCGGCGGCCTTGCGCTCGCCGACGAGGAATTCTCTTCGCTGGAGGAAAATATCGGCTTTGTCGGGCTCGTCATGCTTGCGGCGATGCTGGCGACATTGTGGTTCGCGGTGCGGTCGGTGCGGATGGTCGCGGCGATCACGGTCATGATCGTTTCTGGCCTTGTCGTCACCACCGCCATCGGCCTCATGGCGGTCGGGGCGCTCAATCTCATCTCGCTCGCTTTCATTCCGCTGTTCGTCGGCTTGGGCGTCGATTTCGGCATTCAACTGTCGGTGCGCCTGAATGCGGAACGGCGCGACGGTGCCGATGTGAAGACCGGGCTGACGCGCGCGGCAGGGGCGCTCGGGGCGCAGCTGGCCCTGGCCGGGGCCGCGCTGTTTCTGGGCTTCGGGGCGTTTCTGCCGACGGAATATGTCGGCATCTCGGAACTGGGCATCATCTCCGGACTCGGCATATTGGTGGCGCTCGGGCTGACCGTCACCATGCTGCCGGCGCTGATCCTGATCCTGGCACCGCCGCCGCCAAAGGGCCGGGTCGGCTTCGCCTGGGCCGCTCCCGTCGATCGCTGGCTGGAGCGGCGGCGCACTGCAATTCTATGGGCGTTCGGGATCGCGATGGTCGGCTCGATCGCGCTGCTGCCCTTCGTCCGCTTCGACTTCAATCCGCTCAACCTCCGCGATCCGGAGGCACCGGCCATGCAGGCGCTGGCGGATCTGATGCAGGATCCCCTGCGAACGCCGAACACGGTGCAGATCCTCGCCGCCGATGCCGACGCGGCGGCCACCCTCGCCCGCCGTCTGCGCGACCTGCCGGAGGTGGTGAGCGCGGTGTCCGCCGACGATTTCGTACCGACGGATCAGGATGCGAAGCTGCCCGCGATCGAAGACGCCGCGCTCATTCTCGATTTCACGCTCAACCCCTTCGACATAGCGCCGCCGCCGTCCGATGCGGAGACGGTCGCGGCGCTGCGGGACTTGGCCGCCGCGCTGGAAACGCTCGACAGCGCAGACGCGGCGAGGCTGGCGACGACGGCCGGCCGTCTTGCGGAAGCGGAACCGGACGCCCGCAGCCGTGCCGCGGCCGCGCTGGTGCCGCCGCTCGAAGTCACGCTGGGCGGCGCCCGCGCGGCGCTGACGGCAGAGCGGGTCACGCGCGCCGACCTGCCGCCGGACATCGCCCGCGACTGGCTGACGGCGGATGGCCGGGCCCGCGTTCAGGTCTTTCCGGCGGGTGACGGCAATGACAATGCCACGCTGAAGCGGTTTACCGCCGCCGTTGCCAAGGTGGCGCCCGACGCGACGGGCCTGCCGGTGTCCACGCAGGCGGCGGGCGGCACAATTGCCGGCGCGTTCGTAAAAGCGGGCCTGATCGCACTTGCGCTCGTCAGCCTCCTCCTCTTCGCGGCGCTGCGCGACGTGCGCGAGGTGGCGTTCACGCTGGCCCCGGTGGTTCTCGCCGGCTTCCTGACGCTCGGATCGTGCGTCCTCATCGATCAGCCGATCAACTTCGCGAACATCATCGCCTTCCCGCTGCTGTTCGGCGTCGGTGTCGCCTTTCACATCTATTTCGTCATGGCCTGGCGCGGCGGCGCGGCGGATCTTCTGCAATCCAGCCTTGCGCGCGCCGTCCTTTTCAGCGCGCTTTCGACCGGCAGTGCCTTCGGCGCGCTCTGGCTGTCGACGCATCCAGGCACGGCCAGCATGGGCAAGATCCTGATGATCTCGCTGATCTGGACGCTGATCTGCGCGCTGATCTTCGAACCGGCGCTGCTGGGGCCGCCGAAGAAACAACCGGTTCCGGCCTAGGGCCGCCCTAACCGGCGACCTTGGCCGCCGCCGCGTCCAGTCGGCGGACGAACTCCGCAGGTCCGCCATCCTTCAATGCCGCGGCGAAATCCGCCCGCTGCAGGGCGATCTGACTGACGCCGCGATCGTAAAGCACGTCGATGATGCGCCACGCGCCGCCCCGCTGCCGCAGCCGGTATGCGAGCTCGACGGGCGCGCCATCGGGCCGGACCAGTTCGGTCCTTACCAGCCGGTCGGGACCGCGCGCGTCGACCTTTGCGGCGATGCGAAACATCTCCCCCGACCAGCCGTCGAAATTGGCGGCATATTGGTTGACGGTCAGGCGGCGGAAGGCGGCGACCATGGCGCGACGCTCGTCCGTGCTGGCATCGCGCCAGGGCGCGCCGACGACCGTCCTCGTCATGCGCGGCAGGTCGAAGGTCTCGTCGATGACGGCGCCGATACGCGCCGCGCGGCCATCATGGCCGAGCGCATCTCCGCCCTTCATGATCGTCAGCAGCCCGGCGTTTAGGGTATTTACCGGCGCACGGGCATCTTCTTCGGCATGGGCCGGCCAGGCGGCCATCAGAAGGACGAACAGCAGAAGGAAAGACCGCATCGGCACCATCAGCATCTCGTCGTCCCTTTAAAACTACGCCCAACTTACGGACGATGCTGTGTCTTTAGCGCATCACCATGAACGGCGGCGAAACCGATCGCAAAGCCTTAGCGTTCTTGACGGAATCACGCAAAACGCTTCGTCAATCCATAAGAAAAGCGAACGTTTCGGGGAGGTTCGTGCGACAGGCGGCACTATCTTTTTCAGCTTTGCCCGATAACATCCGTCAATAACGGGGGACCGTATCGACGTGGACCGGAAGGGGTTTGAGTGTCGGAGCTTTCTGTTGACGTGCTTCTCGCCCGCCCGCGCGGATTCTGCGCCGGCGTCGTCAGGGCCATCGGGATCGTCGAACGGGCGCTGGAGCTGAATGGCGGCCCGGTCTACGTCCGCCATGAAATCGTCCACAACGCCCATGTCGTCGCCGAACTGGAGGCGAAAGGCGCCGTGTTCGTCGAGGATCTGGACGATATTCCCGACGGCGCGCCGACCGTCTTTTCCGCTCATGGCGTCACGCGTGCGGTCGAGGACGAGGCGGCCGCACGCGGCCTGCCGGTCATCGACGCGACCTGCCCCTTCGTCGCCAAGGTGCACGCGCAGGGCCGCCATTATGTCGACGCGGGCCGCACGCTCGTCCTGATCGGCCATGCCGGGCATCAGGAGGTCATCGGGACGGTCGGACAGGTGGACGGTCCCGTCCACATCGTCGGCAGTCTCGCCGACGTCGCCGCGCTCGCGCTGCCGGACGATACCCCCATCGCCTATGTGACGCAGACGACGCTGAGCGTCGACGATACGCGCACCATCATCGCCGCGCTGGAAGCGCGTTTCCCCGACTGCGTCGGCCCGGAAACATCGGATATCTGCTATGCGACGCAGAACCGGCAGATGGCGGTACGGGATCTTGCCGCGCGGGCCAGCCTGATACTGGTCGTCGGCGCGGACAACAGCTCGAACAGCCGCCGCCTCGTCGAGATCGCCAAGGAATGCGGCGCAGAGGCCTATCTGGTTGCGGACGGCGCAGCGGTCGACCCGGCCTGGCTGACGGATGCCAGAACGATCGGGGTCACGGCCGGCGCCTCGGCACCGGAAATTCTCGTCACCGATGTCCTTGGCACGCTCGCCCGTTACGCCCATGTGACGTTAACTGAGCTTGACGGCACGCCGGAAAGCCTGAAATTCAACTTACCCGCAGCTTTGCGGACCCTGCCCCAAGATGCCGCACAGACGGTCGAAACCGCTCTCGTTGCGGCAGAATAGGAAACGAATTCATGGGTATCCCCTTCAGCCAGGTCGCCCGTATCGGTGGCTATGTCGTCAAGAATCACTTCTCCAAGCGGGAGCGCTATCCGCTCGTCCTGATGCTGGAGCCGCTGTTTCGCTGCAATCTCGCCTGCCCCGGTTGCGGCAAGATCGATTATCCCGACGATATCCTCAATCAGAGGATGAGTTACGAGCAGTGTATGGACGCGATCGACGAATGCGGCGCGCCCGCTGTCTCCATTGCCGGTGGTGAGCCGCTTCTCCACCGCGACATGCCGAAGATCGTGCGCGGCTACATCGAGAAAAAGAAGTTTGTCATATTGTGCACAAACGCTTTGCTTCTGAAAAAGAAGATCGACCAGTATGAGCCGTCGCCCTTCTTCACCTGGTCGATCCATCTGGATGGCGATCAGGCTATGCACGACCATGCGGTCGATCAGGACGGTACTTACGCCGTCGCGATCGAGGCGATCGAGCTGGCCAAGGCGAAAGGCTTCCGCGTGCAGGTCAACTGCACCATCTTCGACAATGCCGACGTCGACCGCACCGCCGCCTTCTTCGACGAGATGAAGCGCCTCGGCGTGGAGATCACCGTCTCGCCGGGCTACGCCTATGAGCGCGCGGCCGACCAGGAGCATTTCCTCAACCGGCAGAAGACCAAGCAGTTCTTTCGCGACGTCTTCAAGAAGGGCGATGGCGGCAAGGCGTGGGACTTCACCAACTCGCCGCTGTTTCTCGACTTCCTCGCCGGCAATCGCAGCTATGAATGCACGCCCTGGTCGATGCCATAGAGGACCATCTTCGGCTGGCAGAAGCCCTGCTACCTGATCGGCGAGGGCTACGTCGATACGTTCGCCGAGCTGATGGACGAGACCGAGTGGGACGATTACGGCGTCGGCAAGTATGAAAAGTGCGCCGACTGCATGGTCCATTGCGGCTTCGAGGGCACGGCGGCGACGGACTCGATCTCGCGCCCGCTCGAACTCGCCAAGGTCGCGATGAAAGGCGTCCGTACCGAGGGGCCGATGGCGAAGGACATCGACCTGACCAAGGCGCGCCCGGCCGAGGACGTCTTCTCGTCACACGTCGAAAAGGAACTCGCCAAGATCCGGGCGGAAAACCCCCGCGCGGCCAAGCGCGTCGTGAACGCGGGCTAAGGACCGGAACGCCCGTTCGGCATCGATGCCGGTGCGCATGAGCGCCGGCAGCTGAGCGGGCCTTCGGGCGAGCGAGCCGAGCACAGCGCCCAGCGCCATGCCGCCATCGGGCTTCATGCCGACCAGCGCGGCGGGAGGTAGGTCTGTGTCCGCCGCGTCCGAAACGACGCGGATCGCGGCGAACGGCAGGCCGTGACGCGCGGCAATTCGTGCGGTGACGTGGGATTCCATGTCGATGGCGATGGCGCCGGTCTTATTGGCGAGCGTGTGCTTTTCAGTGGCGGTCGCGGCGATCCGGTTCTGGCCCGCGATCTCGCCGACAGTGGCCGACGGCAGAAATTTGGCGAGGGCTGCTGCGCGCGCGGTGCGTCGCTCGACTGGGCGCGGGTTGGTGGGTTTTTGTGAGGATTGTGATCCGGCGGGAAGTGACGCGCCTTCGATCTCCATCATCCCGCGCGCAGTCGAGGGACGCACGATTTCTCC
>JBCCAC010000128.1:0-6931 GCA_039815015.1 Pseudomonadota bacterium
CGCCCTCGGTGATGAGAACGCCGGCGCCATAGACGCCCGTGGGGTGGAACTGGACGAACTCCATGTCCTGCATGGGAAGGCCGGCACGCAGAACCATGCCGCCGCCATCGCCGGTGCAGGTGTGCGCAGACGTCGCGCTGAAATAGGCGCGGCCATAGCCGCCGGTCGCCAGCACCGTCTGGTGCGCGCGGAAGCGATGGATCTGACCGGTTTCCATCTCCATCGCGATGACGCCGCGGCAGACGCCGTCCTCGCCCATGATGAGATCGAGGGCGAAATATTCGATGAAGAAGTCCGTGTCGTAGCGCAGCGACTGCTGATAGAGCGCGTGCAGCATGGCGTGGCCGGTGCGGTCCGCCGCCGCGCAGGTGCGCTGTGCCGCCGGGCCCTCGCCCATATTCTGCGTCATGCCGCCAAAGGCACGCTGGTAGATCTTGCCCTCTTCGGTGCGGCTGAACGGAACGCCGTAATGTTCCAGCTCGTAGACCGCGGCGGGAGCTTCCTTGCAAAGATATTCGATCGCGTCCTGATCGCCCAGCCAGTCCGACCCCTTGACGGTATCGTACATGTGCCAGGTCCAGTGATCGGAGCCCATATTGCCGAGGCTGGCCGCAATGCCGCCCTGTGCGGCGACGGTGTGCGAGCGGGTCGGGAATACCTTCGTGATGCAGGCGGTCTTCAGTCCCGCCTCTGCAATGCCCATGGCGGCACGCAGGCCGGATCCGCCGGCGCCGACGACGACAGCGTCATAGGTGTGATCGATGATCGGATATTCTTCGCTCATGGCTCTTTATTCCTACGCGCCGAACGCGATGGTCAGGATGGAGAAAATCGACAATGCACCCCCGACGATAGCGAAGGCACTGGCCATTAGCAGTGCGGCAATGCGCGCGCCGCCGTCGATATAGTCCTCGATAACCACCTGCAGACCGAGGCGAAGATGATAGAAAACGCTGATCGACAGAAGCACCATCGGCACGGCGACCCAGGGCTGACGCAGCCATTCGAGCATCGTGAAATGGTCGATCTTCGGCAGTGAGACGAGCGAGACGACAAACCACGTAAGCAGAAGGAGATTGGACACGGCACTCAGCCGCTGCACCCACCAATGGTGCGCGCCCTCCTTCGCCGAGCCAAGACCGCGGACGCGGCCGATTGCGGTGCCTCTGGGTACAGCCATGTCAGTCCTCAGCGCAGCAGAATGAACGCCCAGAGGGCGATCGTCAGAAGGGTCGAGACGACGAACGTCATCGTCGCGGTGGTTTTCGACGTATCGAGTTCGAAACCGGCGCCGGTATCCATCGCCAGATGGCGCACGCCGGACGCGGCATGCTGGAACAGGCCCCATGTCATGCCGATGCCGACGATCAGGCCGATCGGACCGGTCGCGATGCCTAGGAATACCGCATAGGCCTCGGGTCCGGCGGCCGCGGCGACGAGCCACCATGTGAAGAGAATACCGCCGACGATCGCGAGGCCGTCGCCGGTCGCGCGGTGCATGATGGAGGTGACCGTATGGACGCGCCAGCGCCAAATGCTGAGATGCGGCGAAAGCGGGCGCTGCGCCTGTGCGTCTGGTGTCACTTGGGGCCGGGTGGCCATCGTCAATCCCCTGATGTCAGCGGTCGGTCATCGTCTTTACGACGCCCGGTTAGCGCCGCAACCGACAAAGCGCCACGGTCTTTACACGTTCCGGTCAAGCCATTCCGTCAGGCGGGACTCTGCAGCAGAACCGTCCGGGCGAGGCCGGCGCGGCGATGGACGAGGGCGCGCTGATAATCGGCATTCGCCATCATGCCCAGAAAGTGCCCTTTGGACGGGTAGCGTACGATCAGAACGCGGTCCCAGTCCGTTTCCGGTGCACCCGCCACACCGATGAAGGTGAGACCGACCGGGCCGGCGAACAGGATCTGCGCCTGCGTCACCTCGAACAGCGTCGTCGTGAAGGCATGCTGATAATGGTCATAGGCCGCCTCGCCCGTGTCGCCGCGCGGCCCGTCATGATCGTCCGGATAGTCCGCCGCCGCCTTGAACTTCAGAAGATTGGTCATGACGATCGCGCCATCCGCCGGGCCGTCGCGCAGCGCCCTCACCTGATCCGCGGTCGGTTCGATGGTCATGGGCGCGCCTCCTTCAGTCGGGCGAGGGTAGGGAATTTCGGATTGTCGACGGCGAGACGGGCGAGAATGAAGGGTTCGAGTTCGGCAAGAACGTCTTCGCCCTTCAGACTGCCATCACGGATGCGGCGGCAGAAGGCAGCACGCGCATGGGCCGGGTCGGCGCCCGTTCGTTCGACATAGAAGGCTCTTTCATCGGCCAGATCGGGCGCACGATGCTCCCTGGCGACGATGGCGAGCGCGTTTTGCGCCACCTTCGCATGAAACGCCTGTCTGCCCTTCAGGGGCAGTTCGCCGATAAACGCGGCGACGGCCTCGGCCAGATCGGCAATGTCGATATCGCTGCGCATGTCAGAGCGGACCGTAGCGCAGCATGTAGAGGAGGTCAGCCTCCGTTTCGGATACGCGCCGCCCGATGGCCGCGCGCTCGACCGAGGCGGCGCTGCCGTCCAGATGCGCGGCTGCCATTTGCAGGCACATGACGCCCCAGCGCAGCGACCCGAGCATTTCGAAGGGCAGGATCTCCTCGGGCGTGAAGCGGGCGCCGCCCGCCTGCGCATAGGCCGCCAGAAACGCCTGACGATCGCCGAAGCCGCCGACGGGCTTCTCCCAATTGCCGAAGCGCCAGGTGTTGGTCGACAGCCAGCCGATGTCGAGCCTGGGGTCGCCGATATGGGCGAGTTCCCAGTCCAGAACGGCGCAAAGGCCGTCCGTATCGACGATGAGATTTCCCGACCGGAAGTCACCATGGACGAGAACGGGCGCCTCCGCAGGCGTCAGGCGCGCGCCGAGATGATGGAAGGCGATTTCGAAGATCGGCACACTGCCGCCAACCTCGTCATATGTATCTCGCAGCGCCGCAAGCTGCGCCGGTGCGTCAAGCCGCTGCAACGTCGGCAGGGTGTCGCGATCGATGGCGTGGGTGGCGGCCAAAGCGTGAGCAGTCTGGCCGGTCATGGCCTGCCGCGCGGCATCATAGCGCGGATCGCGCAGATAGCGCGGCGCCAGCGTCTCGCCGTCTATGAACGTCATGATGAACCCCTCGCCGAGATCATCGAGAGGTTCGAGGATGTGAACGATGGGCGGCACGGGAACGCCAGCGGCCTCGACCGCGAGTTGCAATCGCGCCTGCGTCGCCCGGCTCATCGTACGCGCCAGTTCCCCCTCGCCGAGAGAACGCTGCAAAACGAAGCGCTGCCCATCGCTGCCGATCTTCGCGTCGACGGCATAGCTCTCCGACGCCGCACCGCCGGACAGTGCCGTTACGGAAACCACTTCCACCTCGGCAGATTTGGCGCGGGACAGGCAGGATGCGAGCGCAGCGCACAGCGTTTCGCTCATCGTCCGGTGGGCTTACGGCGGTGCAACGGCAATAGGCGTCGGAAAAAACAGGCCATGGTTAGGCACGCCTTAACCCGGAGCGCGCAGCATGGCCCCCGTCAAGTTGATGAGTGCGGGGTTTGTAATGAGCGGAAACGACGGCTTTTCAGGCGGGCTGGAAAACGAACGGGTCGATGTCGACGTCCGCCTGCGTGCGTTCGGCATCGACGAGGATTGCCAGCGCAGCATCAGCGAGCTTGGCGCGTATCTCTATGAAGACCGAGAGGAATTTTCGCAGCTGTTCTGGGAGCGGTTCCTGCGCGAGCCGTCCGTCGCACGTCGGCATCCGCCCGAAATTCGCGGACAGCAGATCGCGCTGACCTCCGAATATATCGGCACGAAGATTTCGACTCGGATCGACCGCGCCTGGATGGAACGCGCGGCGAATCTGGGACTGGTCATCCACAAGAGCGGCGTCCCCGTCTATTCCGCCATCGGTGCGATGGCCGATGTCAATCACGAGGCCGGCCTGCGTCTCATCGACAAATGCGGCGATCCCGACAAGGGCGCGCGGATGATGCGGGACTTCCAGCGGATCTGTGCGCTGGAGGCCGAACTGATGATGACGCGCGTGCGCGTCGCCATGCAGGCCGAAATGACGGCGAAGCTGGGGGCGCAGTCGCAGCGGTTCCGTGATCAGATCGCGACGTCCGTCGCCGCCGCCGCCGAACAGAGCGGTACGGTGCGCGAGCAGTCGGGCAGCGCGGCAGAAGCCACGTCCTCGATGCTGGGGAAGGCCGCAGAAGTCGCCACGGCGGCACAGCAATCCGCCGCCGCCATGCGCGAGGCGGCCGAGACCTCCTCCGGCCTGATCCATGCGATCGAAGACACGCGCAAGGAAGTCGACGGCGCATCCGAGATCGTCGCACGCGCCACCGAAGAGGCGGAAGTCGCGGTGGAAACATCGGATGTTCTCGCCCGCAACGCAAAGGCCATCGAATCGATCGTCAGCCTGATCCGCGACATCGCAGGACAGACCAACCTGCTCGCGCTCAACGCCACGATCGAGGCGGCGCGCGCCGGTGATGCCGGACGCGGCTTCGCCGTCGTTGCGGCGGAAGTGAAAAGCCTCGCCGGGCAGACGGCCCGGGCGACCGACGACATTGCGCAAAAGATTGCGCTTATCCAGGATTCCACCGATCGCGCGGTCGAGGCGAACCGCCTGATCGTCGAGCGGGTCGACGGCGTGCGCGGTTCGGCCGAACGCATTCGCGAAGCCATGGACCGGCAATCGACGACGGTGACCATGATCACGGGCGCCGTCGACGAGACGGCCCTGAGCGCCGATGCCATGTCGGAAGCGATCGCGAGCATTCGCGAAGGCGCGCAGGCCATGAGCGACCTCGTCGACAGTCTTTCCGGCAGTTCCAGCGAGGTGGATGAACAGCTGAGCGCCCTGCAGCAGGCCGCCAGTACCTTCATGCGCGCACTCGCCGCGTAGTCCGAATTCAAATCCGAAGGACTTTCGACCTTGACCGACCGGTTGATGCAGCATCCCGCGGTAAGCACGGACAGATTTTCCGTTCCGGAGCGCCTCCACGCCTATGGCGTCGACGAGGAGACGTGCCGCCATTATGCGCGTATGGGCGCATTCTTGCGGCCGCATACGCCCGCACTCGCGGCCATCTTCTGGCGGCGGTTTACCGACCCGAAGGAAACCGAAGCCGGTCCCGATCTGACCGGCGTCGACGAGGGTTATGGCTATCAGCGTGCCGAGGCCTATTTCCAGGCCCGCAGCGACGGCAGGATCAACGAAGGGTGGATGGACCGGGCCGGTGACGTCGGCACGGAAATCTATCAGAGCGGCGCGATGGCCTATACGGCGATCGGCGCGCTGGCGATGGCCAACCGCGAGGCCGTGCGACTGTATCTGGCGGAAACCGACGACGACGATCGGGCCGAAGTGGTGCTGTCGTTCTTGCACGTCGCGCAGATCGAAGCCGAAATCATGCTGACGCGCATGCGTTATCTGATGGCGGACGATGTGCGGCAGCGGCTGGCCAAGCAGAGCGCCCACTTCAAGCAACAGATCGCCACGGCGGTCGAGGGCGCGGTACGCCAGTCCGAGGCTGTGCGTGCGCAGTCGGGCGACGCCGCGGAAGCGACGCGGACCATGCTGGGCAAATCCGCCGAAGTCGCGACGGCCGCCGAGCAGTCCGCGACGGCCATGCGGGAGGCCGCCGAAACGGCCGCCGGCCTGATCCGGGCCATCGAAGAAGCGCGCGATGAAGTCGATATCGCGACCGAGATCGTCGACCGGGCCAGCGTCGAGGCCGATGGTGCGGTCGAGACGACCAACGCCCTCGCCGCCGACGCACGCACCGTGGAGTCGATCGTCAGCCTGATTCGCGATATTGCCGGCCAGACCAACCTGCTCGCGCTGAATGCGACCATCGAAGCGGCGCGCGCCGGTGACGCCGGACGCGGCTTTGCCGTCGTTGCGGCCGAAGTGAAGAGCCTCGCCGGGCAGACGGCGAAGGCGACCGACGACATCGCCAGCAAGATCGGAGCGATCCAGGACTCGACCAACCGGGCCGTCGACGCGAACCGCGCCGTCCTGAATACCGTCGAAAGCGTCCGCGGATCGGCGACACGAATCCGCGAGGCCATGGACCGTCAGTCGGCGACCGTGACGACGATCTCAAGCTCCGTCGACGAAACCGCACTCAGCGCCAATGCCATGTCCTCCGCCATCGCCAGTATCCGCGAGGGCACCGCGCAGATGAGCAAACATGTCGACGGGGTGGAGGACGGTTCCGGCGATGTCAGCGAGCAGCTGGCGGAACTGCACAACGCAGCAGAGAACTTCGTCGGCATGCTCGCCAGTTAGCGTGCAACGGCCAGGAAGCGGCCACTGACGTTCTGGTTCTAAGTCCGGTGTTCGCCCCTTTGCCGCGCCGCCTGCAGCTTCGCGAAGTCGGCGCCGGCATGGTAGCTGGAACGCGTCAGCGGTGACGAAGCGGCGAGCAGGAAACCCTTCGCCTTCGCCATGTCGCCATAGGCGCGGAAGCGGTCGGGATCGACGAACTCGACGACCTTCGCATGGCGCGGCGTCGGCTGAAGATACTGGCCGAGCGTCAGGAAATCGACGTCCGCCGAGCGCATGTCGTCCATCACCTGATGTACCTCCAGCCGCTCTTCGCCGAGGCCCATCATCATGCCGGACTTCGTGAAGATCGTCGGGTCGAGCCGCTTCACCTGTTCGAGCAGCCGCAACGAGTGGTAATAGCGCGCACCCGGCCGGATGGTCGGGTAGAGCCGCGGCACGGTCTCCAAGTTGTGATTGTAGACATCGGGACCCGCCGCGACGATCGCCTCAACCGCCGCATCTGCCTTGTTGCGAAAATCGGGTGTCAGGATCTCGATAGTGGTCGTCGGTGCGTTCTTCCGGAGCGCTTCGATTACCTTCACGAACTGGTTCGCGCCGCCGTCCG
>JBCCAC010000263.1:0-3955 GCA_039815015.1 Pseudomonadota bacterium
CACCCGCTCGATCGCCGACCAGGCGCGCACGATCCGCATCCCCGTCCACATGATCGAGACGATCAACAAGCTGGTCAGGACGTCGCGTCAGTTCCTGCACGAATTCGGCCGCGAGCCGACGCCGGAGGAAATGGCCGAACGGCTCGGCATGCCGCTCGACAAGGTTCGCAAGGTGATGAAGATTGCCAAGGAGCCGATCAGTCTCGAAACGCCGATCGGCGACGAGGAGGATTCGCAGCTCGGCGATTTCATCGAGGACAAGACCGCGATCATTCCGGTCGATGCCGCGGTCCACGCGAATCTGAAGGAAACCGTCACCCGCGTCCTCGCCAGCCTTACCCCGCGTGAAGAGCGCGTCCTTCGCATGCGCTTCGGCATCGGCATGAACACCGATCATACGCTGGAAGAGGTGGGCCAGCAGTTCAGCGTCACGCGCGAGCGCATCCGCCAGATCGAGGCGAAGGCGCTGCGCAAGCTGAAACACCCCAGCCGCAGTCGCAAGATGCGCAGCTTCCTCGACGTCTAAAACCTCGACATCGAGGATATTGGAGAGCGGCCGGCAGCTGTGTATGCTCCTGCATCAGCAGCAAGGGGCGTTAGAAGGTAAGGGCGTACCTCCTGTATGAAAAAGCTGTACGTTGCGTTCGTTGGGCTGGCCGCCCTTTTCCTCACTGCATTCACGACGACGCTGCAGACGCAGCTCGCGTCCGATGCGGCCTCCTGGTCGCCGGATACGCTCGCCTTCATCACGACGACGCGGTTGACCGAGCAGCGCAAGAACAAACCACCCGAAACCAACGTCTTCGTCGAACGCTACGACCCGAGCGCGCAGCCGAGCTGGACGCTCGTCAGCGTCGACGGCGCCCCGCCCAGCAAAAAGGATGTGAAGCGCGCGCAGAAGCGGCACAAGGACCGCAAGAGCGTCCCCGGATATCATCGCAATGCCAAATGGCTGGGCCAGCCGGCGACCCTGTCCGGCGATGTCCTGATCTATGACGGCTTCGAAAAGAAGACATTCGACATGGGGCCGATCGAGATCGCCAAGAAGCTGAAAGGGATCGCGCACATCGATCGTTCCGGCCCGGAACCGTTCATCGATCATGTGACCTTCACCCTCACCAAGCCGACGCGCGCGGCGCTCGTCGCGAAAATCGATGCCATGAGTATCGATACGACGTTCCGCCGGCTGCCGAGTGGCCGGCCTGTCCCCGACCGGGTCGAATTCACGACCAAGGGGTCGATCTTCGGCCGGTCCGGTACGCAGACCGCCTTCACGCGCTATTCGGAATTTCGCGAACTCAACTGAACTGGCTGTAGATCGCGACGCTGTTCGCGACCGGGTCCAGCCAGACCCACAGCGCGACCGCGAACCCGGTCAATGCGAAGGCCGTACCCAGGACGAACAACACGCGCAGCTTCACCGGCGGCACCAGCGGCCAGATGACCGGCAGGCATAGCGCGGTCAGGAGCGCGGCCGGTTCGGGGCGGTCCGGGCCCACGCCCTCGATGAGCAGGAACCCGGTTGCGAGCATCAGTCCCGTCACCAGTGCCGCCGCCGCGATGGTCGCGGCGGTTCCGAAGCCGCCGCCCGGCCATGTCGTCGCGGCCAGCGCGACGCCTCCGACCAGCAGGGGCATGATGATCAGATAGGCGGCCGGCGGCGCGAGCGTCTGGACGGCGATGGCGATCAGAAACAGCGGCAGCGCCGCGCCGATGGCCACGGCCGGGCGGCCGGGAACCGCGATGGCGACCGCAAAGGTCAGCGCGGCGAGGCACATCATCAGCGCCTGCAATTCCAGCTTGGCGATCGCGGCGAGCCGGTCATAATAATTCACCGGCGCACCGGCCCCCGACGCCAGATTGCCGACATGGAGGAGGGCCGCCGCGATCATGAGCGTCAGGAGGGTTCCGCCCGCGCCCCTCAACACCTCGCCGAAGGTCACCGACCGCCAGCCCGCCACGCCATAGGCGATGCCGGCGATCGCCAGCAGCACCCAGCCGAACGCCGCCGGATAGGCGATCATGGTCAGGCCATAGAGATCGAAGAATGCGCGGTCGGGGGCCGGCGCCGGCAGCCGCTCCGCATTCGCCAGCGCGCGCGTCAGATCGAGCGTCTGCATTCCCATATGCTGCAACGCGCCGCGGTCGAGGTTTTCCGGCGTCGCATCCGGGGAGTGATAAAGCCCGGGCCGGCCCGATGAAGGACAGATTATAGGCGACATAATCGTCCGCCAGTGCCGGCGTCAGATCGGTATCGTTCGGCAGTGCGTTGTAGACGTAGACGGCAAGCGACGAGCCGCCCGGCCGACCCACCGTCCGGGCATAGAGGTCGACCGCCTCTCCATTGTCGCGTGACGTCTGGAACAGCGTGGTCCGTCCGCCGCCGCCGCGCGCCTCCAGATTAACGATCGCGCCGATCCTGTCCTTCAGCGGATGATCGGCGAAAAACGCGCGGGCACCGACGAGACCGATTTCCTCGGCATCGGTAAAGAGAACGACGATATCGCGACGTGGCGACCCCTCGCCGTCCATCGCACGCAGGACTTCCAGGATCGACGCGACGCCCGCCGCATCGTCCGCCGCGCCGGGCGAGCCCCAGACGCTGTCATAATGCGCCATCAGCATCAGCGCCGGCAGGTCGCGATCCCGGCCCGGCAGCACGCCGATGACGTTGACGCCTTCGGCAGCACCCGGCGCCCCCCAGGATTCCAGACGTTCGGTAACGCGTTGGGGAATGGGAAACCCGGCCGTGACCACATCGAGGCCCAGCGCGCGCAGGCGATCGACCAGATGAGCGCGGACCGCCGCATTCGCGGGTGAGCCGGTCACATGCGGCACGGCGGCGATTCGTTCGATATCCCGTATCGCCCGGTCCGCGGAAAACCGCTCGCCCGGCGCATCTGCCGGTAGGGGCCCTGGCGGCGTCGTGCCGATGACCGCCAGCAGGAAGGCCCCGACAAGAGCGATGGCCAGCCCGTGAACGCCCAATCCCTGAACGCCCAATCCCTTAACATTGCGCATCCGGTCCTGCCTCCTCATGGTCGCACGCCGCTTAGGCAGCCGGGGCCAAACCCGTCAAACAAACCCGTCGAACGTGCGCGCTAACCTCGTTTTAAGGCTCGGTCGCCTAATTCCAAAGCAGCCGATACGCACAAGGATCACGATGCCCGCAGCTGTTCCGTCCCCCGCGACGCCGTTGGAAGTGACCGACGTTCACGGCCTGCTCTGCGCGATCGAGAACACCGCGCGCGCGGGCCGCGTGCCGCTGGTCACGGCGGCGCATGGCCAGTCGGCGGATCCCGTCGCCATCGTTGCGGACACGGTTCACTTCCTGATGGTACTGCATGGGGAACTGCCGTCGGTCTTCGATCTCGTTGCCCAGGCGCTTCCCGAACTCACCGACCCGATCGCGTCCGGCGCTGGCGCATTCGCCGCCGACCGGGAATGGCTGACGAGGCTGGTCGTCCTGACCGGCCCGCGGCTCGACCTGACCGGCATATCGGATGCGGAAACGACGGTGCGCGCGCTTCGCGATGCGCTGTTGACGCTTGCGACGTCCAGCCGCGACGGCTGTGCGCTCGGAACGCTTCTGACCGTATTCGCAACCTGGTCCGACCTCGTCGATGCCCTCGATACCGCCGGCACGCTGGCCTTTTCCGCAAGATGGCCGTCTCGCAAGTCGATCTGGTCGGCGGAAACGCTCGATACCATTCTTACCGCGGCCGAGGCGCTTTATGCCGAACGCCCCCGCGCCCGCGCCATCGCCTTTGGCGCTCAGCAGTGCGGCCTGCTGCATCAACAGCTTCTGGAACTCGTGTCCGCACGCGCTGCGTCGCGCAGCATCTAGCGCCACGCGTTCGTCCCGACGGTCACATACCACTCCCTATCGGCTTTGAGCGGGTTGAGGCGCCCTCTCCGCTTCCCTAGCTTACGGCTGAATTTCTCTCAATTCAGG
>JBCCAC010000079.1:0-8734 GCA_039815015.1 Pseudomonadota bacterium
CGATGATGGACGTCGCGCGGCGGATGGCGACGGCCGAGCGGCCGCCCGCCCGCTCCGTCCTGTTCCTGGCGGTCGGCGCGGAGGAGAAGGGCCTGCTCGGCTCCGAATATTTCGCACGCGCGCCGACGCTCGGTGACCGGAGGATCGTCGCCAATGTCAACATGGACGGTGCTTTTCCCTTCTACGACTTCAGCGACGTGATCGCGTTCGGCGCGGTCCAGTCAGACATGGGCGAGATGCTGGCGGACGCCATCCGGCCGCTCGGCATGACCGTCGCCCCCGATCCGTTTCCCGAACAGGGCATCTTTACCCGGTCCGATCAATATTCCTTCGTGAAGCGCGGCGTCCCGGCGCTGTTCCTCTACAATGGCTTCACCGATACGGACGGCCGGAATGTCGGCCGCGCGGTCTGGGACACGTTTCTGGCGAAGCATTACCACCAGCCGTCGGACGATCTCGATCTGCCCATCCGCTACGACGTCGCCGCGCGCCTCGCCGACGTCTTCCGGCGCACGGTCCGGACCGTCGCCGACGCGCCCGAGGCCCCGCGCTGGTACGAGGACAGCCTGTTCGGCCAGCGTTTCGTGCCCGATGCGCCGAAAGCCGCGCGGACGGAACCTACTGATCCGTCTTGAATTGTGACGAGAGACGATTGTCGCCAGCATAAGCGGCGAGCCGTTCGAACGGGGAGCCGACCTTGCTGAAATACGACCTTTGCTGAACTACGACACGGCCAATCTGAAGGGCGACCTGTCCGGCGGCCTCGTCGCGGGCGTGATTGCCCTGCCGCTCGCCCTCGCCTTCGGCGTGCAGTCGGGCCTTGGTGCCGCAGCGGGCCTTTACGGTGCCATCGCGGTGGGCATCCTTGCGGCGGCGCTCGGCGGAACGGCGACGCAAGCGTCCGGTCCCACCGGCCCGATGACGGTCGTCGCGGCGAGCGTCGTGGCGCTCGCCATCGAGAGCGCGGGCGGGCTGGAGGCGGGCATCGGCATCGTCCTCCTGACCTTCCTCGCCGCGGGCCTCTTCCAGATCATCCTCGGGGTGATCGGGGTCGGCAAATATGTCCGCTATTTCCCCTATCCGGTGATTTCGGGCTTCATGTCCGGCGTCGGCGTCATCATCATCGCGCTGCAGATCTGGCCGTTTCTGGGCTCGCCCTCGCCGAAATCGACGCTGGACGTGATCCTGCGCTTCGACGAGGCGCTGGCGGCGATCAACTGGTATGCCGTCATGCTCGGCACGCTGACGGTCGCGGTCTATTACCTCTTTCCGCGCATCACGAAAGCGGTGCCGGCGGTGCTCGTCGCGCTGCTCGTCGGGACGCTGACGGCATTCTTCGCCGATCTCGACGTCCGCACCATCGGCGAGATCCCCGCCGGTCTGCCCGCCCTGCGGCTCGGCGAGATCTTCAGCGTCGCGCCCGAACATTATGCGACCGCGCTGAAATTCGGTCTGACGCTCGCGCTGCTCGGCTCGATCGACTCGCTGCTGACCTCGGTCATCGCCGACAACATCACGTCGACGCAGCATAACAGCCGGCGCGAGCTGATCGGACAGGGCATCGGCAACAGCGTCGCGGCGATCTTCGGCGGCATTCCGGGCGCCGGCGCGACCAAGGGCACGGTCGTCAATATCCAGGCCGGCGGCAAGACGCGCCTGTCCGGCGTCTTCCATGGCGTCATCCTGCTCGTCGTACTTCTCGGCCTCGGCAGTTTCGCGGCCTACATCCCCCTGAGCGTTCTTGCCGGGCTGCTGATCCCGGTCGGGCTCGCGATCATCGACGGCCGCAGCCTGAAACACCTGACGCGCGTGCCGAAATCGGACGCGGCCGTGCTGCTGATCGTGCTGTTCATGACCGTCTTCGGCAATCTGATCTACGCCGTCGGCTTCGGCGTCGTGCTGGCCTGCGTTCTCTTCATGAAGAAGGCCGGCGACATTGCCGACGCCAGTTCCTCGCTTGCGCGGCTGGAGAGCAATGGCGAGGATAGCGATGCGGGCTCCGACCGGATCTACATCAAGAACATCAACGGTCCGCTCTTCTTCGGCATGACGGCGGCGTTCCAGACGAAGCTGGAAACGGTCAGCGAAGACGTGCCCGTGCTCGTCTTTCGTATGGAGGACACGCCCTATATCGACCAGTCCGGCCTCTACGCGCTTGAGGATGCCGTGCTGGATCTGGAGCGGAAAGGCGCCGATGTTCTGATCGTCGGCGCGCAGGAACAGCCGCTCGACATGATGAAACGCATCAACCTCATCCCGGCCCTCATCCAGGAAGAGCATGTGTTCGACACCATGGCGGACTGCCAGGCCTGGCTCGATGCGAACTATCCGACCGAAACGCGCCGCAAGAGAACCGTCATCGCCTGACCCGTCCACCGGCCGAGGGAGCCGAGCCCCATGATCTTCACCCGCATCAAGCCGCTCGACGCCATCATGGCGACGGCGGAAAAGCAGGGCCTGACGCGGACATTGGGCGCGGTGCAGCTGACGCTGCTCGGCGTCGGCGCCATTATCGGAACGGGCATTTTCGTGCTGACGTCGGAGGCGGCGCAGAAGGCCGGACCGGGCATGATGATCGCCTTCGTCGTCGCGGCCACGGTCTGCGGCGTCGCGGCGCTCTGCTATTCGGAGCTCGCCTCCATGGTGCCGGTCGCGGGCAGCGCCTACACCTATACCTACGCCGTCATGGGCGAGCTGCTGGCCTGGATGGTCGGCTGGGCGCTGATCCTGGAATATGCCGTCGCCGCGAGCGCCGTATCCGTCGGCTGGTCGGGCTATTTCATCGGCCTGTTGGAAAGCTGGGGCGTCACGCTGCCGACCGCGCTTTCCGTCGGTCCCTATGCCGGCGGCATCGTCAATCTGCCGGCGCTCGTCATCGCGCTGCTCGTCACCTTCCTCCTGATGGTCGGCACGACCGAAAGCGCGCGCGTCAACGCGGTGCTGGTGGCGGTGAAGGTAACGGCGCTGACGGCCTTCATCGTCCTCACCCTGCCCGTCCTCGACGGTGCGGAGTTCTCGCCGTTCCTGCCCAATGGCTGGTTCGGCGATGGCAAGGGCGCGGGGCTGGGCGCGATCGGCGCGGCGGCCTCGATCTTCTTCGCCTATGTCGGCTTCGACGCCGTCTCGACCGCCGCGGAGGAGACCAAGAACCCGCAGCGCAACGTCCCCATCGGCCTGATCGGCTCGCTCGCCATCTGTACGATCTTCTATCTCCTCGTCTCAGCGGGCGCGATCGGAGCGGTCGGCGCGCAGCCGATCACGCTATCGGATGGCGGCGCGATCCAGCCGGGGACGCCGGCATTCGCGGACCGCTGCCAGGCCCTGCTGGCGGCGGGCACCGAGCCGCTCGTCTGCAGCCACGAGGCGCTCGCCTTCGTCCTGCGCGATATCGGCTGGGAACGGATCGGCGACCTGATCGGCGTCGCCGCGTTCCTGGCGCTCCCCAGCGTCATCCTCATCATGCTGTTCGGCCAGACGCGCATCTTCTTCGTGATGGCGCGCGACGGCCTCCTCCCCGAAAAGCTCGCGACCATCCACCCGAAGTGGAAGACGCCGCACATCGTCACCATGATCACCGGCGTCGCGGTGGCGGGGTTCGCCGCGTTCCTCCCCGTCGGCCGCCTCGCCGATATCTCGAATTCGGGAACACTGTTCGCCTTCTTCATGGTCGCGCTCGCCGTCCTGGTTCTGCGCCGCACGCAGCCGGATCGCGAACGCCCGTTCCGCACGCCGGCCGTCTGGTTCGTCGCGCCACTCGCCATGGCCGGCACGCTCGGCCTCTACCTCTCGCTCCCGACGGAGGCGAAGCTGGTCCTGCCGATCTGGGGCGGCATCGGCCTCCTCGTCTATTTCGCCTACAGCCGCCGCAAGAGCCACGTCGGCCGGGGGCTGATAGACGAACTGCACGAAGCCGACGCGGACGCGCCACCCGCCCCGGTTCCGCCGATGCCCGGCGCGCACACGCCGGGCGGGCGGGATGCGTGAGGGGGCCTCCATCGCTTCAGACCCTTGACGTCCTGATCATCGTACCTATTTGTCTGTATATAACGACATAAAGGATCGAGCCGTGGGCGACACCATGTTCACCAGCCGCGATTTCAACCGCGAACCCGGGCGTATCAAACGGGCGGCACTCGGCGGCCCGGTTGTCGTTACCGAACGGGGGCACCCGTCGCTCGTCGTTCTGTCTTTTTCAGAGTATCGTCGCCTGAAAGGTGCGAAGCCGGACCTCGTCGAAGCATTGTCCATGCCGGGGCTGGCCGACGTGCCGCTCGATACGCGATTGCCCCCGTCGACACCTCGTCCCGCGGACTTCGAATGAAGTATCTCCTCGATACGAACGTCGTATCGGAACTTCGAAAGGCGGGGCAGGGAAAGGCCGATGGCAATGTCGTCAACTGGCACTCGAACCGCGATCCGGCCGACTTCGCAATCAGCGTCGTAACCCTGATGGAAATCGAACTCGGCGTTACGCGCATGGAGCGTCGGGATGAAGCACAGGGCGGCTTACTGCGCCGCTGGTTCGAAGAGCGGGTCATTCCCCAATTCGCAGGAACGACGCTTCCCATCACTGATGATATCGCGCGGCACTGCGCCTTGCTACACATCCCTGATCCTCGCCCGGAGCGCGACGCCTGGATCGCGGCCACAGCTCAGATCCATGGACTCACACTCGTCACGCGAAACGAGCGCGATTTTTCGGGAACGGGGGTCGAGATCGTAAACCCCTGGCAATAACGATCGGGCGATGCGCCAGCGACGGGCCGACCACTGGCGCACATCGCGGCCTTGCCCCATATCCACATCCATGGCCGACATCGCGATCCGTACCTCAACCACCGACCCGTCCGACATGCCCGCTTTTCAGCCGCACCGGCCGGAGCGGGGCGAGAAATCGGAAGGCGGGCGGCCGTTCGAGCTGATTTCCGACTATGAGCCCTCGGGCGACCAGCCGCAGGCGATCCAGGAGCTGGTCGACGGCCTCGTGGAACAGGAACAATCGCAGGTTCTCCTCGGCGTCACCGGCTCCGGCAAGACCTACACCATGGCGCAGGTCATCCAGCGTCTGCAGCGCCCGACGCTCGTCCTGGCGCACAACAAGATCCTCGCCGCGCAGCTCTATGGCGAGTTCAAGACCTTCTTTCCGAACAACGCCGTCGAATATTTCGTATCCTATTACGACTATTACCAGCCGGAGGCCTATGTCCCGCGCTCCGACACCTATATCGAGAAAGAGTCTTCCATAAACGAGGCCATCGACCGGATGCGCCATTCGGCCACCCGCTCGCTCCTGGAACGCGACGACGTCATCATCGTCGCGTCCGTGTCCTGCATCTACGGCATCGGTTCGGTCGAAACCTATTCGGCCATGACCTTCAAGCTGAAGAAGGGCGACACGGTCGACCTGCGCGAGATCATGCGCAAGCTGGTCGCGCTGCAGTACAAGCGCAACGATACGAATTTCGTGCGTGGCAGCTTTCGCGTGCGCGGCGACACGCTGGAGCTCTATCCCTCGCACCTCGAAGACATGGCGTGGCGCATCAGCTTCTTTGGCGACGAAATCGAGGAGATCGCCGAATTCGACCCACTGACCGGCGAGCGCGGCCCGAAGATGGACGCGGTCAAGATCTACGCCAATTCGCACTATGTGACGCCCGGCCCGACGATGAAGCAGGCAACCGGCGCCATCAAGCATGAGCTGGCCGAGCGACTGAAGGAGTTCGAGGCGGAGGGGAAGCTCCTTGAAGCGCAGCGCCTCGAACAGCGCACGCATTTCGATCTGGAGATGATCGCGGCGACCGGATCATGCGCCGGGATCGAGAATTATTCCCGCTTCCTGACCGGCCGCCTGCCCGGTGAGCCGCCGCCGACCCTGTTCGAATATCTACCGGAAAACGCGCTCCTGTTCATCGACGAGTCGCACCAGACCGTGCCGCAGATCGGCGCGATGCAGAAGGGCGATTTCCGCCGCAAGCTGACCCTTGCCGAATATGGCTTTCGCCTGCCCTCCTGCATCGACAACCGACCGCTGAAGTTCGAGGAATGGGACGCGATGCGGCCGCAGACGACCTTCGTCTCCGCAACGCCCGGGAAGTGGGAGCTGGAACAGACCGGCGGCGTCTTCACCGAGCAGGTGATCCGCCCCACCGGCCTCATTGATCCGCCGGTCGAAATCCGCCCGGTCGAAAGTCAGGTCGACGATCTGATCGGCGAGCTGCGCGCGACGACCGAAAAGGGCTACCGTTCGCTCGTCACCACGCTCACCAAGCGCATGTCGGAGGACCTGACCGAATTCCTGCACGAAGCGGGTCTAAAGGTGCGCTACATGCACTCCGACATCGAGACGCTGGAGCGCATCGAGCTGATCCGCGACCTGCGCCTCGGCGTCTACGACGTGCTCGTCGGCATCAACCTGCTGCGCGAAGGGCTCGACATTCCGGAAACCGGCCTGGTCGCGATCCTCGACGCCGACAAAGAAGGCTTCCTGCGCTCCGAAACCTCGCTGATCCAGACCATCGGCCGCGCCGCGCGCAACGTCGACGGCCGCGTCATCCTCTACGCGGACTCGATCACCGGCTCCATCGAACGCGCCCTGACCGAGACCGGGCGCCGCCGCGCCAAGCAGATCGCGCATAACGAGGCGAACGGCATCACGCCGCAGACCATCTCGAAGGCCGTCGGCGACATCGTCGCCATGGCGGACGCGGGCAGCGACCGCTCGGCCAAGGATCGCGGCATGCCCGGCGAAAAGAAGGACACCGCCCCCGGCGCCGGCCACAACCTCAAGGCCTATATCGCCGACCTCGAACAGCAGATGCGCAAGGCCGCCGCCGACCTGGAATTCGAAGAGGCCGGCCGCATCCGCGACGAAATCCGCCAACTCGAAGCCGACGACCTCGGCCTCCCCGCGGATTTGCAGGTCGCAAGGCCGAAGGGCCGCGCCAGCGAAGGCAAACCGGGGACGCGCAAGGACCGGTATGGGAAACAGAGGCGGCGCAAGATGGGAGTGTGAGCGCCTGTCCACCGGTGGACGGCGAACTCGAGCTTCCCATGGTAAGTCCTGTCTCGGAGCAAAGCCGCTCGAGACCCTGATTTCGCATGCGAAACTGTCGGAAAGGCTTACAGCTGCCGCGGTGACGAAAATCTGAAATTTTGCAAGTCATTGATATTTTGGCCAATCTATAAATTGGCACGCGCGATGCTTTACCTCCGACTCAACGCCGTATGTACGGCCGCTGAACAAAAGGGGATTTCAGCCATGTCCAAACTCACGTTGAGCGCCGTCGGCGCGCTTGTCGCCCTCGGAACCGCCAGCGCCGCGTCGGCCGTGCCGTTCATCGAGAGCGGCGATGCCGGTCAGACACTGGATACGGCGCAGATCATCACGAGCGACTTCGACAGCATCGAAGGCACGCTCGCCGAAGGCACCGATACGGCCGACATTTTCACCTTCGCCTTCGCCGGCGGTGCGTTCACGGCCGAAACGACCTCGGCGCTGTTCGATACCGAACTGTTCCTGTTTGCCGAGGACGGTACACTCCTTGCCGCTGACGATGATGGGGCGCCCGATATAAACATCTGCGACGACGACGATGGCAGCCCTAGCACGCTCTGCAGCCTGATTTCGCTGAATCTGGACGCGGGCATCTATTCCCTCGGAATCAGTTCATTTGACTCGACTGCCAGCGACGGAATCCTGAACGCCGGCGCCGGTCCGATCACTGCGCCCGGCAGTTACACGATCCTGATCAGCGGCGACGGCATCGACGTCCCCGCGCCGGGCGCACTGGCCCTCTTCGGCCTGGGCGTCCTCGGTCTCGGCCTGCGTCGCAGCCGCTAATTCCGGCCTAACGTCACGGACGAAGCCCGTCCGCCCGATCATGGGCGGGCGGGCTTTGTTTTTGTGGGCTGCGGCCCGGATGGTGCAATTCCATGGTATCATGGGTCGTCGCCGTGAAAGTGACAGGCGTCATTCGCGCCCCGCCCGGGTTATTGCGATCTCAGACTGTGAGAGGCACTGGCCATGGCAATGACCGGACGCTGCCTGTGCGGCGCGATCAGCTACAGGATCGAGGGAGAGCCGGCGATGGCCCTCGCCTGTCACTGCAAGAACTGTCAACGGCAGGCGGGAACGGCGCTGTCGACCATTATCGGCGTGCCGGCCGCCATGGTCGCGGTCGAGGGCACACCCAGGATGTTCCTGGACAAGGGTGACAGTGGCGGCGACGTCGAGCGACATTTCTGCAGCACCTGCGGTTCGCCGCTCTATTCCCGCGTCGCCGCGGCAGCGGACATGATTTTCATCAAGGCGGGTACGCTTGACGATACGAGCGGCTTTGCGCCGCAAATGCATGTCTGGACGCAAAGCGCGCAGGACTGGTTCGATCCGGGCGATGTGCCCGCCTTCGCAACCCTGCCCGGCGCACCGGGGCCGTAAGCGGATCGCGTCCGCGCCCTAGCCGACGCCGTATTTTTCCTTGACCTCTGCGGCGGTGAGGCGGGGCTGGTCGCCCACAAAGCCATAATAGGCCGGCTGGTCGTCGACGAATATTTCTTCCTTCATCGTCCAGCCGATAACGTCCTCGGCGGCGAACAGGCCGGCGAGAAAGCTGTAATGATCGCCGGGGACGTAGCTCTTTTCAGCGACGTGATCGTAGACCACACGATCCCGTTTCAGATGAATCGGGCGGAGGGGGGGAAGGGGGCTGTAGCTGGCGGCTGCCGCAGGATGAAG
>JBCCAC010000018.1:0-14424 GCA_039815015.1 Pseudomonadota bacterium
CAGAAGGAGGGCAGCGTCACCGCGGCCAATGCGAGCGGGCTGAACGACGGTGCCGCCGCCCTCGTGCTGATGAGCGCCGACGAGGCCGAGGCACGCGGCGCCCCGATACTCGCCCGCGTCGCCAGCTGGGCCAGTTGCGGCGTCGACCCTGCCTATATGGGTATCGGGCCGGTACCGGCGTCCCGAAAGGCGCTCGACAAGGCCGGCTGGTCGGTGGGCGATCTCGACCTCATCGAAGCGAACGAGGCCTTTGCGGCGCAGGCACTGTCCGTTCAGAAGGAAATGGGCTGGGATGCGGACAAGGTGAACGTCAATGGCGGCGCCATCGCGATCGGTCATCCGATCGGCGCATCGGGCGCGCGCATTCTCGTGACCCTGCTCCACGCCATGCAGGCACGTGATGCGAAAAAGGGGCTCGCGACGCTCTGCATCGGTGGCGGCATGGGGATCGCGCTCGCCGTCGAGCGTTGATTCTGTTCGATAGCCGTCCCGGTCCTGGATAATCCAGCCCGGACAGGACAGCCCGGACAGGACAGCCCGGGGCGGAGCGGCCATATTTACCGGGAGTTAGCCTCCGCGGCTTAGGAACCATTCTCCGATCGACCGGGAATCCGGTCAATGGGGAGGGCGAACGGGGCCGCCATGGATGGGAACAGCACGCTTTTCGACCGGCTGACGAGTTTCGTCGGGCCGCGCCAGCTCGCGTTTCTCGACCCTCGCCGGCCGGGGATCGTGCCGGCGCATGAGAAGGCGCAGCTCGCCGCTGCGCTCAACATCGTCGCGCCGCACCTTATCCCCAATATCGTCGCCATGATCGCGATCACGGCCATTTTCGGGGATTTCAGCCACCCGGTTCTCCTCGCCGGGCTCCTGATGATCATGACCGGCCTCATCGCCAACCTCGCGCAGCTGCGCCGCCCCTTCCTGTTCGATGCCGACGTGGCCGATCCGGCCGACGTTCGCCGCCTCGCCCGGCAGCATGAGGCCGGCCGACTGGTCGAGGGGCTCGGCTACACGCTCTTCTTCGGCGCGCTCGCCGCCCTGTCGCCCGGGTCAACGCTGACGCTGTTCATGCCGTCGCTGATCGCGCTGATGGCGCTCGGCGCGTTCGTCTATGCCCTGACGCCCCGCGCCTGCTTTCTCTACATGGGCTTCTGCGCCGTCGCGGTCGAAGCCTGCCTGTTCACGTCCGGAACGGCCGTGCCGGTCATATTCCATGTCCTGCTCGCGGTCTTCGCGCTGATCCTGGCGCGCTCGACACTGCTCGTCTGCGACACGTTCGTCGAGTCGCTCCGGCGTGCCGACCGCGTGCGGACGGCGGAAACGGCCGCGCGGGCAAGCGCAGAAACCGCTCTGGCTGCCGAGCGTGAGCGCGCGGATGCCGCCGCCAGAGCGGACGCCGTCGCCGTCGATGCCGCCGCGCGCGAGCTGGACGCCCGCCGTGACGTCGACCGGGTTCGCGAAGAGGATCGCCGCCGGATCGCGGCCAGTTTCGAAGCGACGATCGGCAGCATCGTCGAACGCATCGGCGCGGCTGTCGCCGCCGTCGAAACGCAGACCGGTGAACTGCAGAAGATCGCCCGCGCCGCGCGCGACGAAACCGGCAATATCGGCGGATCCGCCGTCAGCGCGGCCGGCGCGGCCGAACAGATCGCCGAAACGGCCGGACAACTGGCGGAGGTCAGCGCCGACCTAGACGAACAGGCGGCGGCACAGACGGAGCTTTCCAGCCGCATTCGCGGGCATCTGGACGCCGGTAGCGCCGCCATGGAAACGCTGGTCGCACGCGCCGGCGGCGTCGAACAGATCGTCGCCACCATCGCCGGCTTTGCGGCGCAGACGAATCTCCTGGCCCTCAATGCCACGATCGAGGCGGCGCGTGCGGGCGAAGCGGGCCGCGGCTTCGCCGTCGTCGCGGAAGAGGTGAAATCGCTGGCCGGCAAGGTCGGCACCGCGACCAGCCAGATCGCCTCTGAACTGGGCGATATCGAAAGCGGCTCGACATCGCTTGCCGGGCATATGGGCCGCATCGAAGACGACATCGAACGCCTGTCCGCGCTGACCGCCGGCATGGCAGGTGCGGTTTCGCAGCAGAAGGACGCCACGAGCGAAATCGATGGCAGCGCTCGGCATGCCGCCGACAATGTCGCGCATATTTCCGACCGGCTCGGCGGCGCGCTCGTCGATGCCGAAGCCACCGAAAGACTGACCGAAGAGGCCCGTGCGGCCGCCGACGCGCTGAAGCGTCAGTCGGAAGAGCTGATTACCGCATCGCGCGCGTTCGCGCGCGATCTGAGCGCGGCCTGAGGCCAGACGCACGACCGGCGGCCCTGCCCGTCACAGCCCGCTCGAACCTCGACAAGGCGAGCGCATGAGCGCAGAACGCCCGCGACGCCCTATGCAACCGGTCACGCCTTCGCCCGCCGCCCCGCGCCCGTCGCTCCTGCAATATCATGAGAGCGAGGCAGGGCGCCGTGCGACGCTGATTCTGACGCGATTGCTGGCGCCGCAGATCACGCCTGGGCCAAGGCGCCGGTTTCTCGCCGTCGGACATGCCGGCCCCTATCTGACCGGCCTGTCCCCGCGCCGGTTCGAGCGGCTGGTCATGCTGTCGAACGCGCCGGCGTCGGAATGCGCAAGCGTCCGCTGGCCGGCGTCCGGCCAGTTCAATGTGACAGCGATCGGTGAGCCTGCAGACATGCCGCTTTCCGGCGCGCTGTTCGATCTGGCACTCGCCGTTCACGCCGCCGTGTCGACGCCGCAACTACGTGCGCTTCTGACGGAACTCGACCGCGTCCTGGCGCCGGGCGGGCGGCTGATACTCGTTCTCGGAAATCGAAGCGCGCCGACACGGCGGTTTGCGAAAACACCTTTCGAGGCGGAGGCGGGCGTCTCTCGCGGCGAACTGACCGCACTGATCGGCGCACATGGCTTCGTGCCGGTGCGCTGGCAGTCCGCGCTGGCCGCCCCGATCGGACTTGGCTGGCTCGACGGGCTTCTGGGCGCCGCCCCGGCGACACTCGGCCGGGTTCATGTCGTGACGGCGGAAAAGCGTGTGCCGGGCGCGCGGGCTATCCCCGTGCGGCAGCGCGCCGCGCAACCCGTACCAGCCGCGCCGGCTGCGGCTGCCGCCCGCGCCAGGCCCTGACGCCGTCGACGATACTGGCGCCGGCGATCAGCACGGTCGCAAGGCATGCCCCAAGCAGCATATAGCCCAGAACGCCCGGATAGCTGGCCAGATATTCGAAGCCCCGAAGCGACGCGCCGAGACCGAGAGCGTAGATGACGATGCCGGCTTCGAAGCCGTTCTTTAAGATGAAGAGACTCGCGATATTTAGGCCCATGTTACTGAACATGCACGAAATATACCAAATCCAGCATTCAATGCGTTATATGGTTAACGCTGACTTAGGTGTAAACTCTGCCGACAGTTTCGCCGCTGAGCAGGAACACGGCATGTTCCGCGAGTAGGTTGGCACCCGCGGCGGGCCGCGCGCGATCGCGCGACAGGAACCACTCGCCCTCTATGTGCGCGCCGATATCCTTTGCCAGCGTGCGGAAATCGTCGACCGTCACATGGTGGATGTTGGGCGTGTCGTACCAGCGGTCGGGCAGCAGCCGCGTCACCGGCATGCGGCCCCCAAACATGAGCGAGGCCCGCACCCGCCAGTGCGCAAAGTTGGGAAAGCTGACGAAAGCGCGCCGGCCGATACGCATCAATTCGCGCAGAACGAGTTCGGGCCGCAAGACGGTCTGCAGCGTCTGCGACAGGATCGCATAGTCGAAACTGCCATCCAGATAGGCGCCGAGGTCGGTATCGGCATCGCCCTGCACCACCGAAAGACCGCGCGCCACGGCGGCCCCGACATTCGCCGGCTCGATCTCCAGGCCGCGCCCGCGCACGCCCTTCTGGGCACAGAGCGCCGCCATCAGCGCGCCGTCGCCGCAGCCGATATCGAGGATGCTGGCGCCGGCGGCGACGTGATCGGCGATGACGGCAAGGTCCGGGCGCAGCGCGCTCATCAGAGCACGCCCGCGACGATCCGGTTCAGGTCCGGCGTATCGAGAAGGAAGGCGTCATGGCCGTAGGGGCTGGCCAGTTCCACGAAGCTGACTTCGGCCCCGGCGGCATTCAGCGCCTGTACGATGCAGCGCGATTCCGACGTCGGATAGAGCCAGTCCGTATCGAAGCTGACGAGGCAGAAGCGCGTCTTCGTGCCCTCGAACGCGCCCGCCAGCCGCCCGCCATGGCCGTCCGACAGGTCGAAATAGTCCATGGCGCGGCTGAGATAGAGATAGGAATTCGCATCGAACCGGTCGACGAAGCTGATGCCCTGGTGCCGAAGATAGGATTCCACCTGGAAATCCGCGTCGAAGCCGAAGGTCTTGGCATCCCGGTCCTGCAGGCGGCGGCCGAACTTTTCGGTCAGGCCCGCCTCCGACAGATAGGTGATGTGCGCCGCCATGCGCGCGACCGCCAGGCCCTTCGTCGGCACCGAACCGCCATAATAATCGCCGCCCTTCCAGTCTGGATCGGCCATGATCGCCTGCCGCCCGACCTCGTGAAAGGCGATGTTCTGCGCCGAATGCCGCGCGGCGGTGGCGATGGCGACGGCGGTCCGCACCCGGTCGGGAAACAGTGACGCCCAGGCCAGTACCTGCATGCCGCCCATCGAGCCGCCGACCACCGCATGCAGCCGGTCGATGCCGAGCGCGGTCACCAGTTTCGCCTGCGCCCGCACCATGTCGGGAATGGTGATGACCGGAAAGCGCATGGCCCAGGGCCGCCCGTCAGGCGCCGCGCTCCACGGACCGGTCGTGCCGAGACAGGATCCAAGGACATTCGCGCAGATGATGAAGTGCCGGTCGGGATCGATCGGCTTTCCCGCACCGACCATGCGCGTCCACCAGCCGTCTTTCCCGGTGACGGGGTGGCGCGAGGCAACGAACTGGTCGCCCGTCAACGCATGGCAGACGAGAACGGCATTGCTGCCGTCGGGACGCAGCGTGCCATAGGTTTCATAGGCGACCGTCAGCTCTGGAATGGTCTCGCCCGAATCGAGCGGCAATTCGCCGAGCGCCATGGACCGCCAGTGCGGCGACGCCGTCGCCGTCTCAGCCACCTGATCCGCCCTTGCCTCGGTCATCTCGATCGCGACCTAGCTGGCCTCGGGAAAGACCTGACGCCAGGGCGTGACCGCCACGCTCGCGAACAGGCCGGCGAGTGCATAGGGATCGGCGGCGGCGAACCCGACCGCTTCGCGCCGGTCGACGAAATCGACGATCAGGAGCGAACCGATGGGACCGCCCTCCTCGTTCAGGAGCGGACCGCCCGCGACGACGCGTTCGGCGACGCTGCGCACATGTTCCAGATGCGCCGCCCGCGTTTCGGCACGCAGATCGGCCGCGTGCGGCTTGTCGATACAATGAATGGCGTAGTGCGGCATGGTCCCTAGATCGTTAGGCGCGCCGGGCGGGTGCCGCAAGCGAGGCGGCGATGATGCATGGAATGAGGGGCGGATGATGCAGCGTGCGATCGACCTGATGACCGGTATGGTCGTCATTGCGATGGCGGCCCTGGCCGGCGATCTGCTGGCGCACCTCGCGGCACGCTTCGTGTCAATGCCTTTGCCCGGGCCGATCCTGGGGATGGTTCTGATTGCCGCCATGTGCGGCCTGTTTCCATCGATTGCGGCACGTCTTCACCCCGCGGCCGCGCTCCTGACCGGCCTTCTGGGCGCATTCATCGTGCCGCCGCTCGTCGGCCTCGCCCTGTTCGCGGCGGAGATCGCCGCGCACGGCCCGGCGCTCGCATTCATTCTTATCGTTTCGACGGTTCTGACCGGCCTCGTGACGGTCGCGATCTGGCGGATCATTGGGCCACGCGCCGCATGACGATCCCGACCCTGTCCACGATCGCACTTTCGCTGCTGACCGTTCTCGCCTTCATCGGGGCACGGGGCGCCGCGCGGCTCGTCCGGCAGCATCCGCTCGCCAATCCGACGCTGCTCGGCGCTCTGATCGTCGGCGCCGTCCTCACGGTCATGAACATCGAGGTCGAAACCTATGTCATCGCCGCTAGGCCTCTCGGCGGAGCGCTCGACCTCGCCATCGTCGCGCTGGGCGTGGGTTTGGCGCCCCGGCTGAAGACGCTGGGCCGGCGGCTCTGGCGCGCGGCGGCCGCCCTTATCGCCGGCGTCGCGTTCGGCATGGTGAGTGCGGTCCTGCTCGGCCGCCTGTTTTCGCTGCCGCCACCGTTTCTGGAGGCGCTGTCGGTGAAGACGGTCTCGTCCGGTTTCGCCATCGCATTGATGGAGGCGACCGGCGGCCCGCCACCGCTCGCGGCGGGACTGGTCGTCGCCACGGGTGTCGTCGGGGCGCTCACGCTGCCGCCGCTCCTGATACGGTTCGCGCCGCACGACGATATCGGCCTTGGCCTCGGCACCGGTACGGCCGCGCATATCGTCGGGACCGATGCGCTGATGCGTACCCGGCGCGAGGCGGCCGTCGTCGCGGCACTGGCCATGGCGATGGCCGGTCCGGTCGCCGCGCTGTTTTTGCCAATGTTGAGGCCGTTCATCGGTTGACGGAATGCGGATTGGTGCCTAGTTCGCCTTTCTTTCCGAAGGGTCGCCCGGCGGCCCTCGGTGTTACGTGGCCTCATGACAAGAGATGCGGAGCACCGATCGGACGCTCATTCGTTCAGAGGACCAAATCCCATGTCGCGCATCTGCGAACTGACCGGCAAGGGCCGGCTCGTCGGCAATCATGTCAGCCACGCCAACAACCGCGCAAAGCGCGTCTTTCTGCCGAACCTGCAGAAAGTATCGCTGATTTCGGATGCGCTCGGCAAGTCAGAAACGTTCAAGGTCTCGACGCACGGCCTGCGCTGCGTCGAACATAATGGCGGCCTCGACAATTGGCTGGTCAAGACGAAGAACGAGAAGCTGAGCCTGAAGGCGCAGAAGATGAAGCGCGCCATAAAGAAGGCCCGCAAGGCCGACGGAACCGACGCGGCGGCCGCTCAGGCATGACGGGCGAGGCTCCCGGGACGCGTGCAATTCGTCCGGGGCGCACCCTTCTCACTGCTGCAATTCTATTCTCCGCTCTGCCGGCGAGTGCGGGAACGCGGCAGGATTCGACCGTCATCACGCCGCAGGATGAGGCGTCGGCGACGCTATTCGATCAGTTCGGTTTTTCCGAAGCCGTCGTCACGCCCGACGGCACGGTCTACATGTCCGGTGTGGTCGCGGGTCTCGGCGAAGATGGCGATTTCGAAGCCGCCTATCGGCGCGCATTCGTCTACATGACCGATGTCCTCGCCCGCGCCGGCGCGGATTGGGACGATGTCGTCGACATCACGTCATTCCATACCGACCTCACGAGCCAGCTGGCGCCCATGGGGGCGGTCAAGGCTGAATATATCAAGGCGCCTTATCCCGCCTGGACCGCGATCCAGATCGACCGACTTTTCCCCGATCGCGGCATTACGGAAATCAAGCTGATCGCCAAGGTCGCGCACGCCGACGACCGCTAGACGGACGTCACGGTTCAGATGGCGATGATGTCGTCATCGCCATGGGGGCCAGCGCCCGCCGATAGAAACCCGATCGTTCCGAACGTCTGGATGCCCGGCCGCAGGTCCGCCGCGGTCAGTCCTGTTCCGTGCAATCCGGTCTCACATGCGGCAATGTCAATACCGAGTTCCTGCGCCTGGTCGAACAGTTGGTCGATATCTGCGACGCCGTCCGGCAGTGATGGCCAGCCCCGATTTGCAGCGAGGAGCGCGACTGCCTGACCCTGGAAAAATAGCCGCGTGCGCCGGTTGAGCGCGGCAGCCGATACGGCCAGAACAAGGCCGCCCTGAAGGCGGGTCGCATCGTCGGTCAGGACGACGAGGCTCAGGCCGCGCGACATGTGGTGCAGTCCGGATCCTTGGGCAGGGCGATCGTCCGCATATTCTGGCCGAGACCGTCCCAAAGCAGCATGCGTCCCGTCATCGGCGCCCCAAACGGCACGAGCGCGCGAATCACCTCCAGCGCCTGCATCGCGCCCATGACGCCGGCGACCGCACCAAGGATGCCGACATCCGCGCAGCTGCGGCCTGGCGCATCCTGAACGTCGCCCGCGAAGCAGTGCCAGCAGGGCGAATCCTGCCGCCAGCCGGTGAATGTGGAGAGTTGTCCTTCGAACGGCCCCAGTGCCGCGCTGATCAATGGTATGCGCAGATCGAGCGCGGCGCGTGCCACAAGCCCCCGTGTCGCGAAACTGTCCGACCCGTCGGCCACCGCATCGTGGTCCGCAAGCAGGTCGGCGGCGTTCCCCGTCACAAGGCGTTCGGCGATCGGCGTCACGCGAACCTCGGGATTGAGCGCCTTCAGCGCCGCCTTCGCCGATCCCGTCTTGCGCACACCGATATCGGCCGTGCCGTGCAGGATCTGCCGCTGAAGGTTGGAGAGGTCGACATCGTCATCGTCGATCACCGTCAATTCGCCCACGCCGGCCGCCGCCAGATAGGCGAGACAGGCGCTGCCAAGGCCGCCGGCACCGACGACCGCCACGCGCGCGCCAAGCAGTTTCCGCTGCCCCGCGCCGCCGATTTCCTTCAATACGATATGGCGCGCATAGCGCTCCAGCTGCTGATCGGAGAGGTCGATCACCGCTACTGCTAGCGCCCCGTCGAACCGAACCCACCCGCACCGCGATCGGTGTCGTCGAGCGCGTCGACTTCGCGCCAGTCGGCTTTCAACACGGGTGCCGGGACCAGTTGCGCGATCCGCTCTCCACGCCGCACCGGGAACGCCTCGTCGCCTAAGTTGGCGAGAATGACCCGCACCTCGCCGCGATAGTCGCTGTCGATCGTACCCGGTGAATTCAGACAGGAAATGCCGTGTTTCAGGGCAAGGCCCGAGCGCGGCCGAACCTGCACTTCGTAGCCGTCCGGAATCGCGATCGCGAAACCGGTCGCCACCGCATGACGGGCGCCGGGCGCGAGATCGATGTCTTCTGCCGCAACGACGTCCATGCCTGCCGCGCCGGCGGTCGCATAGGCGGGGAGCGGCAATCCCTCCCCATGCGGCAGGCGGCGTATTTCGATGTCGATCGTCATGACCATGCCTCTCCGATGCGGGCGACAAGCCGCTTCGCGACGTCTTCTTTCGGCAGGTTCGGCCAGTCTTCGACGCCGTCCGCCGTCACGAGATGCACGCGATTGTCGCCGCCGCCCATGACGTCGCCGGACACGTCATTGGCGACGATCCAGTCGCAGCCCTTGCGCGCGCGCTTGGCGACCGCATGCTCGACGACGGCGTCGGTCTCCGCCGCGAAGCCGACGACCAGCGCAGGCCGCCGCTCATGCTTTGCCAGTCGCGCAAGAATGTCGGGATTCTCGGTCAGGTCGAGCGACGGTACGCCCGCTTCCTTCTTCAGTTTCCGGTCGCTCGCCTCTACGCGGTAATCGGCAACGGCCGCCACCATGACCGCGATGTCAGCCGGCAGCGCCGCTTTGACGGCCGCCTGCATTTCGCGCGCCGTCTCGACGTCTACGCGCGTCACGTTTCGCGGTGCGGGCAGCGCGACCGGCCCGGCGACCAGCGTCACGTCCGCCCCGGCCTCTGCCAGCGCCTCCGCGATCGCGAAGCCCTGCCGCCCGCTAGACCGGTTGGCGATGTAGCGCACGGGGTCGATCGGCTCGTGCGTCGGTCCGGCGGTGACGATCGCATGCCGACCTTTCAGCGGACGCTCTCCGCCGGGCAGCGGTAGCGCACCCTCATTCTCGGCAAGCTCCGCGCGGATACGCGCGACGATCTCCGGCGGTTCGGGCAGTCGCCCGGCGCCCCATTCGCCGCACGCCATGCCGCCGGTATCCGGCGCCATGATCCGCGCGCCATCGGCGATCAGCGTTTCCCGATTCCGCACCGTCGCGGGATGGTGCCACATGCGGACGTTCATCGCCGGCACGAACAGGACGCGTTTGTCGGTCGCAAGAAGTAGCGTCGTCGCCAGGTCGTCCGCGATCCCGGCCGCCGCCTTCGCCATGATGTTCGCCGTCGCGGGACAGACGAGGATCAGATCGGCATCGCGCGACAACTGGATGTGTCCGATCTCCTGTTCTTCCGTCGCGTCCAGCATGTCGCCAAACACCCGGTCGCCGGTCAGAACGGAAACGGACAGCGGCGTCACGAAGCTCTTCGCGCTTTCCGTCATTACGGCTCGCACGCTCGCACCCTCGCGATTGAGCAGCCGGACGAGCTCCAGCGCCTTGTAGGCCGCAATGCCGCCGGAAATGACGAGAAGGATGCGCTTGCCGGTCATGCAGGCGCGTCCAATGCCGTTCGACACGCGTCCATCAAGACCGGCAATTCGTCCTGATAGGTAGCCCAAAGGCGAACAGGAACGATCGCTTCGTAATCGTGGACCAGAACATTGCGCAGAGCGGTCACCATGCGCCAAGGAATGTGCGGAATATCAGCCTTCAAAGCGGCCGACAGTCTGCGTGATTCCTCACCGATCATGGCCAGCCGGTACGACGTCAGGTCGACCTCGTCCCGATCGGAAACGAAAGCGTCCTCGGTAATTCCGGACAAACGTCGGTCGAGATGGTCGCCAAGCTCCAAGATTAGCATCAACCTCGACCTGTCGGTTCCCGTCGGCGTCGATTTCAAAATACGGGCACCAGATCACGGGCGGCCGTTTCTTGCGCAAAATCGCGTAAGCCATCGCGTTCTATGAAATCGACCTGCGTGCCGAGCACATCCACGATGCCGAGGCGGATCCGCTCCATACCCATTATTCCGAAACGAGCGTCCTTGCGGGCTTCGAAAAGAAGGTCGATGTCGGAATTCGGACCGGCCTCTCCCCGTGCGGTCGAACCGAACAGATAGAGATGCTCGATCCCGGCGCTTCGCAGCGTAGGTGCCATATCCCGAAGGCGGCGGAGAGCGACGTCTTTTTCCACAAGAACTGCCTTATCAAGTTCACTGCGCCACTCAAAGCGCGGCGATGGCCAGTGCCAGGGCGGCGCCCACGCCCGTCCCCAGCAGCATCCAGGCGCTGCGGACCGGACGCGTCGGCTCGGGCAGCGGCGCGAGGGGCGGCAGCGGCGGCGCGGCGCCTGGATCGGGCACCAGCATCATGACGCGGCGAACGAAATCGGGGAGGTCGGCGAGCGTCCTCGTATTGCGGATCAGCGCGTCGGCAATGTGCGCTTCCGGTCCCAGTTCGTCGCGCGACCAGTCCTCGATCAGCGGCCCTGCGATCTCGTTCATATTGATATCGGGGTCGAGCGCGTAGGCGACGCCTTCCATCATGACCATGGTCTTCTGGAGGAGCAGAAGATGCGGCTGCGTCTGCATGTCGAACTGGCGCGTAATGCTGAAAAGCCCGTCCAGCATGGCGCCGATGGAAATGTCCTTCACCGGCAGGCCGCGAATGGGCTCGCCGACCGAGCGCAGCGCGGTGACGAATTCGCCGACATTGTGATGCGGCGGCACATAGCCCGCCTCGAAGTGGATTTCGGCGACGCGGGCATAATCGCCGGTGATGAGGCCGCTCAATATTTCTGCCAGCCAAAGCCGTGCGCGCCGGTCGATGCGGCCCATGATGCCGAAATCGATCGCGGCGATGCGGCCGTCTGCCAATGCGAACAGATTGCCCTGGTGCAGATCGGCATGAAAAAAGCCGGCGACGATGGCCTGACGCAGGAAACCGCGCACGAGGATCGCCGCGAGCTGGCGCCGGTCTATACCGGCGGCGTCGATCGCGGCGAGGTCCGTCATCTTGATGCCGTCGATCCACTCGATGGTCAGGACGCGGCGCGCCGTGCGCGACCAGTCGACCTGCGGCACGATGAAACCGGGCTCGGCGACCAGTTGATCGGCGAGTTCGGATGCCGACGCCGCCTCCATCCGGAGGTTGAGTTCGCGTTCCACCCAGCGACGGAAATAGGCAATCGTCGCGCGTGGCCGCAGGCGGGCGAACTCGCCGCCCATGCGCTCGATCCTGACCGCCGCCCATTCATAGGTAGCGAGATCGCGGGCGAAATCCTCTTCGATGTGCGGGCGCAGCACCTTGATGGCCACGGTGCGCCCGTCCGTCGTCACCGCCTTGTGCACCTGTGCGATCGAGGCCGAGCCGACGGGGTCTTCCTCGATATGGGAAAAGAGTTCGGCGACAGGCTTCTGAAATGCCGCCGCGATCGAGCGCTCTACGGTCTTGAAGTCGAACGGCGCCAAGCGGTCCTGCAGCGCGGCGAGATCGTGCGCAGCCGCTTCACCGACGAGATCGGGGCGCGTCGCCAGCGCCTGTCCCAGCTTGATCGCCGCCGGCCCGAGCGCCTGAAAGGCGGCGACATAATCGGGCGTCTTCGGCGCGCCGGTACCGATGCGCGACAGCCGGGCGAGCCGGCGCAGCGCCGGCGGCGCCATCGGGTTCGTTTCGAAAACGCGCAGGACGCCGTGCCGCGCGAGCGTCCTCGCCCAGCGCAGCACCCGGCGAAGGTGCGTCAGATCGCCGGTCAAATCTTCCAGCCGCTATGAATGGCGACGACCCCGCCCAGGATCGGCCGGGCCGTAACGCGGCCGAAGCCCGCCCGCTCGATCATCGCGGCGAAGGCCGGCATGGGCGGAAACCGCCGGATCGATTCGACCAGATAGCGATAGGCCTCTTCATCGCCCGCCACCGCCTGACCGATCCGAGGCACGACGCGCATCGAATAGGCATCGTAGACGTCGGCGAAGACCGGCCATTCGGCGCGGCTGAATTCCAGGCAGAAGAAGCGGCCGCCATAATCGAGAACGCGGTACGCCTCGGCGAGGGCCGCCGGTATGTCGGTGACGTTCCGAATGCCGAATGCGATCGTGTAAGCGGTGAACGCGCGATCGGCGAAGGATAGGATTTCAGCGTTTTCTTCATGCCATTCGAGCCCGTCGATCCCGCGTTTTTCGGCCCGCGCGCGCCCGACGTCCAGCATGGCCGGATTGATATCGGCCACCGTCACGTCGGCGCCCTTTGCCGCCAGGCGGAAGGCGATGTCACCGGTGCCGCCGGCCATATCGAGAATGGGCTCGCCGACCCGCGGCCGGACCAGAGAAACGAATCGGTCCTTCCATAGCCGGTGGAGACCGCCGGACATGAAATCGTTCATGAGGTCGTAGCGGCCGGCAACGCGTTCGAAGACGCTGCCGACGCGCGCCGTCTTTTCGGCCGGCGCGACCTCTTGATAGCCGTAGGAAACCATGGTGTCGGAAGGTGCACTCATAACTCGCGCCGCATAGCCCGGCCTACCGCGCGCGGCAAACGCGCCTTATGTCGCGTGATCGCGCGGCGGGTTAGCGGGCGATCGGGCCTGTACCGTCATACCCCGGGGCAAAACAGAAAGTTCATCCGCCATTCCCGAACTTCCCGAAGTCGAAACCACCATGCGTGGCGTCGCACCGCTTCTGGTCGGCGAGCGGTTGACCGCCGTCGAGGTGCGCCGGCCGGATCTGCGCTGGCCGATCCCGGACGATTTTCGGCAGCGGCTGCAGGGGGCGGTCGTGACCGGCATCGGGCGGCGCGCGAAATACGGCCTCGTTCATACGGACCGCGACGATACGGTCATCCTGCATCTCGGCATGTCGGGGCGTCTCCGGCTCGATCCGGCCGACGACGCACCGCACGATCATGTGCTGTTCGCGACGGCCAGAGGGCGCATCGCCCTCAACGATCCGCGCCGTTTCGGATCGCTGCATATTCAGCCGACCGCGATGCTCGCCGAGCACCCGTTGATTGCCGCGTGCGGGCCGGAGCCGCTGGGGCCGGATTTCGGCGCCGCGCATCTGCGCCGCGTCACGAAAGACAGCCGCTCGCCCGTAAAGGCTCTTCTGCTCGACGGCCGGCGCGTCGCCGGTCTCGGCAATATCTACGTCTGCGAGGCATTGTTCGACGCAGGCATTCACCCCGGCCGGCCGGGAACGACATTGACCGAGGCGGAGACCGAGCGGCTGGCGCGCACGATCCCGGCGGTCCTGACGCGTGCCATCGCTTCCGGCGGATCGACTCTTCGCGACTATGCGCAGCCGTCCGGCGAACTCGGCTATTTCCAGCATGCTTGTCGCGTTGACGGGCGCGCGGGCGACGCATGTCGGGACTGCGGCTTCACGATCGAGAGGATCGTGCAGTCGGGGCGCTCAAGCTTCTTCTGTCCGGATTGCCAGCTCTGAAAGCGGCATGGGGCAATATCCGCGATGTCAGGACCGGGCGATTGGACGTGCCAGCCTTGACCGCTACCTTGACCGCCCCTTCGCATGTGCCTATTTGCGTAGGTTGATTGCACGCCATGGCCCGGCCATCCGTGCGTGCACCCGCAATCTTCTCAGCAGAATCGAGACACGCACACTATGGCAAACACGCCCCAGGCGCGGAAGCGCATCCGCCGCAACAATG
>JBCCAC010000049.1:0-10519 GCA_039815015.1 Pseudomonadota bacterium
CATTGGCAATGCGCGCACCGCCGCCGGGCAGGAGGCGCCCGGCCTGCATCCGCCGCGCAAGCCACAGGCTGGCGACGATCAGGCCGCAGATCAACGGCAGCACGAGCAGCAGCCGCAGCGCATAATCGCTCATGCCGCCGGCTCCGCACCGTCCTGCGGATCGGCAAGGCCCGTCACCTTGACGGCCAGACCGCCCTCATGTTCGACGATCTCGCCATGCGCGAACAGCGTGCCGTTGGCGTATAGCGCGAGCGGTGCATCAATGTCCTCGTCCAGCTGGACGATGGTCCCGTCGCGAAACGCCATCAGATCGCTCAGCTTCAGGCTCGCACGGCCCAGCTCCACGCCGACCCGTACCGGAATGCGGTGCATCCCGAACGCCTGCCGTCGCAGCGGCAGGTCGGCCGCAGCGGACGAAGGCGCGGGGTCGGTCGCCGCCAGCGCCGTCTCGGACGGCGATGTATCGGTAGTCTCGTCGGTCGTGCTCATGCGTGGTGGTCCTCGGCAATATGGATGGAGACGGCACGGCGCCCGGCACGCCGTCCGGGAATACAAGCGGCGATGTCGACGGACCCGACGCGCAGCGTCGCGAGCGGCGGCCGTTCGATGGGAATAAGATCGCCGGCGGCCACATTGTCGAGCGCGCTCAGCGCGATCTCGCCATGTGCAACGCGGCAGGACAGACGAACCGGGATATGATCGGCAAAGGCCGCCATGCGCTTGGCGGGATCCGGCATCTGCAGTACCGTCTTCGTTCCGCCTTCGATCGCGGCGACCAGATCCGGGATCAGGCGCAGGGAAAATTCGACATGCTCCCCGCGAATGTCTTTCGATGACAGATTTACGGTCAGCGCATCGCCCGATATGTCGAAAGGATGTCGTTCGTCCGCCAGCGTCAGCCGGCAGGCGTCCGCCTGCTTGCCGGCAGCCTCTGCCACCGCGCGCAGGGCAGCGTCGCCGAGCCGCTGCAACGCAATGCGATCGCCCTGCGCGAAGTCCGCACTGCCGCACGGGCGCAGCGCACCGACATCCGCCTCCCCTCCACCCATCAGCGCCGACAGGAACCGCCGCGCCGCCATGCGAGAGACATCGACGCCCGCGACGACCGCACCGTTTTCGTCTGTCACATGAAACCGGGCGACGTCTTTGGGTTCAGCGACCGGCAGACCGCCATCCTCCAGATCCACCTCTCCGAACAGCGCGAAGCCACATACCGCCTTCAGGGCGGCGGCAAGCCGGGTCGCGATGCGAGCGCCGCAATCGCGTGCGGCGCGTTGCCGTTCACCTTTGATGCGGTCGCGGAAATGGCGGCTGAGCGTCAGCGGGGCGGATTCCGTCCCACCCGCTACATCCGCATCTGATTCCGCGTCCGGCGTCCCTTCCGGTTCGTCGAAGCCGATCAGCTCGTCCTCGTCGGTGTCGAAATCGCTCATTGGACGATCAGGTCGGTGAAGAAGACCTCTTCGACATCGCCCTCGCCGGTGCGGGTCTGCAACTCTTCGTTCAGACCGTCACGCAAGCGCGCGCGCAATTTCTTCTGTAGCGCCATGTCGATCAGATCGTCGCGCTTCACGTTCATCAATATGCCGAGAAGCGTCGCACGCAGCGGCGCCTCATGCGGCTCGATCCGGTCTCTCAGCGGGTTTTCGCCGCGCGCGGATAGAGAGATGCTGACCTGGACCAGCCGCGTGCCGTCGCGCTCGTTGAACGTGAACGCACGTTCGAAGGCGTAGTAAGTTCGCGCGGGCGGCGGCTCGGGCGCCGCCACTTCGGTCGTGGTACCACCCAGAAGACCGGATGACATGGCGAGAAACGTCCCGCCGGCCGTAGCGGCGATCAGTACGAGGAGGATCGCCAACTTCAGAAAAAGGCCTGATCCATTCTTCTTGTCGCCGTCGGTTTCAGCTTCGGGCTCGGATGCGGATTTTGCCATGGCTATGCGAACAGGCTGACGCGCCCGGTCCCTTTCATTGCTGTCGGTTCAGGTGGCGCGGAGTCGGTATCTTCGATCGAGCGGGCCTCGCCGCCCGGCTGTCCCATAGTGTCCCGTTCCGCCGTCTGGTCGGAGGACGCTCCGGGCGCGGCGTTGTGATCCGCCGGACGGTCCCGTTCGGCCTCGGCGTTCATCAAATCTTCGCGCAGGCGATCGATCAGACGTGGCAGATGCCGCTCCAGCTCCTGCCGCGCCGGTTCGCTGGCGGAGATGATCTCGACTTTTAGATCATCGGCATTCCCACCCAGTTCGACGGACAACTGGCCGAGTTCCGGTGGATTGAGCTGAAATCGGGCCTCCTTGCCCGCGGCGATACCGGCGATGGCGATCGCCGCCGCGGCCCGGTCCGGCCACCCCTCCCTCGTCAGTTCCGTCAATTTGGGGAGGGGAACGGGTACCGGCGCTGCGGGCTTTGCCGGTTCGATTGACGTCACGGACGCCGAGTCAAACGGTTCTGGGCGGCCAATTGCTGAATTGTCTGCTGATGCGGCTTTCAAGGCTATGGCATCCAGAGCGCCATCATCGACGGACGGAAGGCTCGTATCCGGTCGCTGATGATGGCCGGGCGCCGTCGCGGTAGGGGCTTGCGGACGCTGAGATGTCATCGGCCGGCCAGGCGATAGGGTCGTATCGGTGACGAGATTTACAGGCATGGCTGCGCCACCCGGCGCTCCGGTGTCTGTCCGCTTCACGGGCGCGGCCGGCGAACGCAGACTGGCAATCGGCGGCACGCGCTCGACCATCAGCGCCGGACGATCGGGCCTTTGGTTGGGCGGCACGTCGATCGGCGCCATGGTTCCGGCGAGCACCGCTTCCGTTTCGCCCGTCCCTGACGCCTTTGCGAATTCCGGCAATTCGCCGGGCAGGCCATTACCGACCGTATCGTCCGGTTTGCCGTTCAGAACATCCGCGAACGACGGATGCGGCGCTGCAGGGGTGTCGGCCGCAGTACCGGGCGCACCGGGAAGGGGAAGGATGGGATTGAGATCGAGCACGTCAAAAATCCGTCGCTGATGCCGATTTCCGGCGGACCAGCAACGTTCAGCAAGTCATGTGCCAAACGGCCACGAACCGCTCGTCAGTCTGGATCGCGATCGGACATGCGCCGCTCGACCGCCGCCTTGGCGAGATCTGCGCGGACGCAATCGGTGGCAAAGCGCTCCCTTGTGACCGCGCTCGATCGCGCCCGTTCTGCCGCCGCACGGGCCGCAACGCGAAGCTGCTCGTGCTGGCGTGCACGGGCAGCCAGCCACCAGCCACCCGCGCGTCCGGCTTCGGACTTATAGGCATCGGTTAAGGCGTTCAGCCGCGCCGCCGTCCCCGCCGCCGATCCGGCATCCCGGTCCGCGATGGCCAGGCGCTGCCGCATCATCGCCGCGCGCACTTCCAGGAGCCGCAGCAGGCGCCGCCGGTGCGGCATCAGACGGTACCGACCAGGTCGATCATCGTGGCCACCGCCGCTTCGGGGGCGACATGGTCGGACATATGCTGCGCCAGAAAGGCCCGGATCCCGTCCTCGCGCTCGATCGCCATATCGAGATCGGGGTTCGTTCCCGGCTGATAACCGCCCAGCATCAGGAGATCGCGATTGTCGCGATGGACCTGCAGCAGGCGGCGCAAATGCCGGGCCGCCCTCATTTGGTCGTCAGGGACGATGTCATCCATGATCCGGCTGATCGACTGCGTCAGATCAATGGCGGGATAGATACCGAGCGCCGCCTGTTCGCGGGTCAGGACGATATGACCGTCCAGGATCGCCATGGCGCTTTCGACGACCGGGTCGCCGCGATGATCGCCGTCCTCCGCCAGCACGGTGTAGATGCCCGTGATCGAGCCGCCATTCTCATGCGCGCCGGCCCGCTCGACCAGGCGCGGGATCAGGCCGAAGACCGATGGCGGATAGCCTCGCGTCGCGGGCGGTTCGCCCATGGCGAGGCCGACTTCCCGCTGCGCATGGGCCAGCCGGGTCAGACTGTCGACGACCAGCAATACGCGCCTGCCCCGGTCACGAAAATATTCTGCGATCGCGACGGCGCGGTCGGCCCCGCGCAGACGCCGCAGCGGCGTGCGATCGGCCGGCACCGCGACGATGATCGTCCGGTCCCGCCGCGCGGTTCGCAGATAGTTCCGGATGGCGCCGGACACTTCGCGCCCCCGCTCGCCGATCAACGCCAGGATGACGATGTCGACATCGGCTTCGGCCGCGATCCGCTCGACGAGCGACGTCTTGCCGGCCCCCGCAGGCGCGATCAGGCCGATCCTCTGCCCCGCACCGATCGTGAGCGCCGCGTCGATGGACCGGATACCGGTGGCAAGCGGTTCCGTCACCGGCACGGCGGCGACCGCTTCGGACATCAGCGGCCAGTGCCCGGCGCAGCGGACCGGTCCGCCGCCATCGACGGGAACACCGGAATCATCGATGGCGCGACCGATAAGGCCATCGCCGACGCCGATTTCCGACCTGTGGCGGACGATCGAAACCGGCATTCCGGCCGACATGGTCGCGCGATTGTCGAGCGGCATCAGGAGGAGGTCCTCATCGCGAAACCCGGTGACCACGGCATGGCCGGCGGGCGCGTCCGCAGAACCGATGCGGCAGAGCGCGCCCGTGCCAGCTTTCAGTCCGCTGACGCGCAGCGACACCCCGTCAAAGGCGGCGAGCTTGCCGAACGGCGACGCCAGAATCGGCCCCGGCGCCGGCAATTGGTCCCGTACCGCGGCCCCAATCATAGTCGCCAGTCGGCTCATGCGGAAGCATCCAGCGCCGCGGCAAGGCGGGCCTCGACCCCGTCCTCAACACCGCCGTCACCGAACAGCAGCCGAAACCCTCCGCGCTCCACTTCCGGATCGCTCGTCAGCGTCAGCTTGTCATCGGCATCGAAGAACGCGGCATCATGAGGATGCAGGATCAGCGTGCGATGTTCGGTTTCACCAATTCCGTTCGCCGCCATGGCGGCCTCGACCCGTGCCTGGATCGACTGCGGGTTCGCCGATAGCTCCTCGCCGACGACGGCGCGCACCAGATCGGCAACCATCGCCGTCAGATCGCCGGCAAGGGGCTTGATCATGCCGGCGAGCCCCTCGTCCAGCTCGGCACGAAGGTTCGTCAGCAACATGCGCGCCGCGTCCAGATCGTCGGCCGCTTCGCGCGCGCCGACGTCGCGGCCGGCGGCAAAGGCTTCGGCCCTGACGCGCGCCAGTTCATCGTCGGCGTGCGCCTCCTTCCTGTCGATCGCTTCGGTAAGCGACGCACCTACGGGAGAGCTTCTTGCCAGCGCCTCGCTGACCTCGCCCGCGTCGAACGGCGCGGGCACATCCGCAAGGTCGGCCTTGAACGCGGCCGCCTCGCCTGTCTCGCCAGCAAAGGCCAGCGGCTCGAACGCCGCCTCAGACAAGATCGTCACCCCCGCCGAGGACGATCTCGCCCTTGTCAGCCAGGTCGCGCACGGCACGCATGATGTTCGTGCGCGCGCGATCGACATCGTCCTGTGCCGCCGGCCGCGCTTCTTTCATCGTGTCTTCCAGCGTCTGGGCGGCGCGCGTCGACATGCCGGCCAATATGTGCGCCTTCAGCGTCGCCGGGGCACCGCGAAGCGCCATGGCCAGAACGTCGGGCTGTACGGCGGCGATGACCTGCTGCATGGCGCGCGCGTCGATCGTCATCAGATCCTCGAACACCACCATCTGCTCGTCGATGCGTTGCGCCAGCGTGTCGTCGCGTTCCGATATGCGCGTCTGAATGGCTTTGGCATCCGCCGGCGACAGGCCTTTCAATATGTCGACCGCGGCGGCGACGCCCTCGACCCGGTTCACCGGCGCCGCAAAGGCGATGGGCAGAAGGTCGGGGCCATAGGCCTCCCGGATCAGCGCCACGGCGCCGTCGCCAAGCTCCTCGAGCCGCGCCAGCCGCATCAGGCAGTCAGCCTGCACGTCCGCATCCAGCTGCGGCACGACATCCGCCGCCACGGCCGGCGGCATCAGGCTGAGCGCGGCGGCGATCAGCTGGGGATGTTCCTGTGCCAGAAGTTCGGCGAGACGCGCACGGGCAATCCACTGCAACTCGGGCGCGATCTGCTTCGGTGACGACGGCGCCGCCGCCAGAATGTGCGCCGCCCGCGCCTCGCCCAGCGCCTTTGCAAACAGGCTGCGCGTCCCGGTCTCGCTCGCACGGACGGGGGCCGCCGTGCCGACATGGTCGAGAAAGCTGGCGATGACGGCGTCCGTCGTGCCGCGATCGACATCGGCGATCTCCAGCATCGCCGCGCCCAGCGTTTCGGCCTGCACGGGATCGAGATCGGCAATGAACGCCGCGCTCTGATCCTCCTCCAATAGCATCAGAAGAACGGCGGCCTTCTGCACCGGCGTCATGTCAGCCGCGCCGTCCGCAATCATCCGGCCGTCGCCTTGTCGTCCGCCGTCATCAGCTGCGACAGTGCCCCGAACGCACGATCGCGATCCTCGCTGACGAGCGCGCGCAGGCTTTCGAGCCTCGCTTCGTAAGGTGCGGAAACAGCCACATCAGAAACGTCGGAGGTCGATGCCGTCACCTCTGCGGCGTTTGCGTCCGCACCCCCCGCCGGCGCAGACGCCAGTGCCTTGATACCGCCAATCAATGGCCGCGCGACGAGGAAGAGCGCGACGAGCCCCAGGACGAGAACGGTCCCCAGCGAGGCCCATTCCATGACCCAGGGCTGGCGATAGATCGGAAGCGGCTCGGCGCCGTCTGCCGGCGTCTCGAACCGGTGCGCGCGGACGACGAGACTGTCGCCGCGGTCCGCATCGATCCCGAGCGCGCCTTCCAGCATCGCTTCGGCCGCCGCGATATCCTGTTCACGCAGGCTGGTCTCGCCCTCTCGAATGACGACGGCGACCGAGGCGCGTTTCAGCGCCGCCGTCCCTGCCCGCGACACGGCCACCGCCTTGTCGAGTTCGAAATTGCGCGTGTAGCTTTCGTCCATCCCGGTGTCCGCTGGCGGTGACGTCTCCGGATCCCGTTCATCCGCATTTACATCGTCGGTCAGGACAGCGCCCGGCGGCGGCTGATTGCTGAGCGTCCCGGGAATACCGCGCGCGCCGTTCGCGCCGCCGGCCGGACGGGCGCGGCGCTGTTCGCTCCTCAACATCGCGTCGCGGCCGAAGGTCTCGCTCGTCGATTCCGTCGCCGTGAAGTCGAGGTCGAGAGCGACCTCCGCGCTATAACCGGCCTGTCCGTAAAGCGGCGTCATGATGGCGGCGATGCGGTCGCGCCACTGCTGTTCCAGCCGCGCGCGATAGTCGAGTTCCCGGTCCTGCCGCACCGTGGCGCCGCCGCGCCGCGACAGCAGCGCGCCACGCTGGTCGACGATCGATACCCGCTCTGCGGCCAGACCCGGGACGGAGGAGGACACCAGATGCCCGATCGCCATCACCTGTCCTTCACCCAGGACTCGCGCGTCGGCCAGGTCGAGAAAGACGGACGCGGTCGGGGCACTGGTGGCGCGAACGAAGGCGCTCGGTTCCGGAACCGCGATGTGGACGCGCGCCGACTTGACGCCGCGCATCGCCTCGATGGAGCGCGCCAGTTCGGTTTCCTGCGTCTGTCTTAGCCGCGCCGCCTCGACCGCCCTGCTGGTCCCGAACGGCATATCGGTGAGAAGGTCATATCCCGTCGCCCCGGTTTCGGGCAGACCGGCGGCGGCGAGCGCCATGCGCGCCCGGTGAAGATCCGACCGCGGCACGGTCGGGTTGCCGCTGACGGGATCGAGCGCGGCGTCGAAACCGCCCTCGCCCAGCCGCTCCATCACCGCCGCCTTCTCCGCATCGGGCAGTCCGGCGAAGACCGCCACACGATCGGGCGTCCGGAGCGCATTGGCGGCGAACAGCACGATAGCGATGGCGAGACATGCCGCGACGGCGGGCAGAAAGCGCCGGACACCCGCCGCACCGAGCGCCTGTTGCCATTGTGCCGGCAGCCGCGTTGCCAGACCGGTGCCGGTGCCGGCTCCGGTCAGATCATTGGCGCGATCTTCGGCGCGGCGCTGTGGCAATAGCGCATTGGCAGTCGTCTCGGTCACACGATCGTCCTTCTCGAATACGCGCCGGTCAGACCGGCATGTTCATGATGTCCTTGTATGCGGACAGCAATTTGTTGCGGATCTGCAGCGTCGCCTGAAAGCCGAGCGAGGATTTCTGCCGCGCGACCATCATCGCCGCGACGTCATGGCTTTCGCCCGACTGAAACGCTGTCACGGCGCGCGCCGAGTCCGCCTGCAGGGACGCGACGCTGTCGATCGCCGAGGTCATGACGCCCGCAAACGGCTCGACATCGGCCGGCTTTGCCGTCGCTGCGGATGCGAGCGCTTCGTTCCGCGCCAGCACCTCGGCACGGATCGACATCAGTCTGGCGGCATCGACCTTCATCGGGGCGTCAAAATCCTGTCGCTTGGCACATCACGCGAAGGGATCAGCAAGCGGCGTGCCAGCTCTGGCGGCTTAAGGTTTTCCGGCCGCCGTCGTCACCGGAATGACGGGCGACACCAATCCGCTCTTTTCCAGAAGACCAGCAAATGAGGACCAACCGATGACCATGATCAACACCAATGTGAACGCGCTTCGCGCCCAGTCCGCCGGCGCCATGGCGAACAAGGACATGGCGACCACCATGGAGCGCCTGTCGACCGGCAAGCGCATCAATTCCGCCCGCGACGACGCCGCCGGCCTCGCCATCGCCCAGCGCATGACCGCCAATATCCGCGGCACCGCCGTCGCCATTCGCAACGCGAACGACGGCATTTCCATGGCGCAGACGGCCGAGGGCAGCCTTAATGAAGTCACCAACATGCTGCAGCGGATGCGCGAGCTTGCGGTGCAGAGCGCCAACGGCACGCTCAGCGAATCGAACCGCAGCGGCCTGCAGGCGGAAACCGATCAGCTTCTGTCTGAAATCAACAACATCGCGGCGACGTCGAACTTCAACGGCCTCAACCTCCTCGACGGTTCGCTCAGCCAGTTCAAATTGCAGACCGGCATCAATGCGGGCGACAGCGTCGACGTCAGCCTGACGGCGGTCAGCACCAATTCGCTCGGCCTGACATCGGGCGGCCGCGACGGTCAGATCGTCACGGGCCGTGTGGGCGCCGGCCTCGTAACGGCGGCGAACGTCACCTTCGGCGGCACCAATGCCCTTGCCGAGGACATCACGCTCGGTGCGGATGGCGCCAAGGCCTTGGCGGCGGCGATCAACGACAATGGCAGCGCGACCGGCGTCACCGCGACCGCCTCCAACACGGTCACGAGCGACAAGATCACCGGCGAAACCTTCGCCGCGGGGACACTCACCATCAACGATGTCGCCATCGCCGCCTCTTCCAGCGTCGAGGACCTGGTGTCGAATATCAACCGCGCCGAGACGGGAACGATCGCAACGCTGAACAATGACGGCACGATCACGCTCGCCAATTCGGACGGCAGCGACATCACCGTCGCCAGCACCAATGCGGAGGATGGCTTCACGTCAGCGACGAACAGCGGCTTCGTCTCGCTGCAGTCGGCCGATGGCAAGGACATTGCGGTGGATGGCACGCTCGCCGACATTCAGCGCCTTGGCCTCAACGCCTCGGCCAACGGTGTCAGCTTCAATGGCGCCGCCGTCACGGCCGCAACGGCGCTCGCCGCCGACGCGCTCGTCATCAACGGCGTCAACATCGGTGCCGCCGCCGCGGGCGGAGCCGGCGATGCCGATGCCCAGGGTGCGCTTTATGCCGCCGCCATCAACGCCGCAACCGAAACGACGGGTGTCGTCGCGACGAACGATGCCGGCGTCATTACCCTCGCCTCGACGAACGGCGGCGCCGTCCGGGTCGAAGGCGCGGGCGCCGCGACCATCGGCTTCGTCGCGCAGGGCGGCTCGGAGCGCTTCACCTCGACGCTCGACATTTCCAGTCAGGAGGCCGCGACCAGCGCCCTTACCGTCCTCGACGCCGCACTGGAAAGCGTCACCGCCTCACGCGGCGATCTGGGTGCCGTCCAGAACCGCCTGGAAAGCGCCGTCAATAATCTGACGAACAACAACAACAACCTGTCGGCCGCGCGGTCACGGATCGAAGATGCGGACTTCGCCGCGGAAACGACCCAGCTCGCCAAGTCGCAGATCCTGACCCAGGCGGCCCAGGCCATGCTCGCCCAGGCCAACCAGTCGCAGCAGGGCGTCCTCAGCCTGCTACGATAAACGGGGAAGGAACCCGGTAACGGGGACAGGCCCCGGCGGATCATAACGATCCGCCGGGGTTTCTTACGTATATAAAGCGATTATATTCTTGTAGGTTCGCCTAGGCTGTTGTCGAAATTACGATGAAACGAAACGACTTAAACTAAATTTGGTCCGTAGTGTGGCCCATCGATGAGACAGTAGAGATTAGCCATAAACTTCTAATCGACACCCACTTCTGTGTTCACCCCTCAAACCACTGCCCGCGCCCGCCAGTCGGCGATCGCCGCCTGGGTTTCCGGCCGTGCCGCCACCGCTTCGCCATGCGCGATGGTACGTGC
>JBCCAC010000077.1:0-8802 GCA_039815015.1 Pseudomonadota bacterium
CGATGTGCGCGGCTTGTTCGCGCCTGTAGCTCTCCGCAAACGGGGCCGGCGGGTCGTCCAGATGGCGCGCGCGCGCCTTCTCGCCCTCGCCACGGCCAACCAGGATCCAGGCCTCGACCACGGGTATCGCGAACGAGCCGACACCCGAGTCACCAAGCCGTTCCAGATACTCGCCGGCCATGTCCCATTTGCCGCGCTTTACGGCGTCCGCGACCAGCAGCATGCCGATGCCGCTGTCATATGGGGACGAGGCGGCCAGTCGCCGCGCGGTGCCCAGCGCCAGCCCTTCGTCGCCGGACGCGATGGCCAGTTCGTAGGTCGTCTGCAGCACATAATCGTCGGCCGGCGCATAGCCGAGCGTCGCTTCGAACAGGCCGGCGGCGCGCGACAGTTCACCTTTCGCCGCCGCATGCCGGCCCTTCACATAGTCCGACAGTCCCCGCTCCTCCGCCAGGGCCGCCTGCACCGGCGCGGCCATACCCGCCGCACAAAGCAATGAGGCGGTCAGGATACGAAGCATGGGCTGTCGAAGCATGGGCCGGGTTCCTACGGATGTGTCACTGGAGTCTACATATTGGGATAGTTCGGTCCCCCGCCACCTTCCGGCACGACCCAGTTAATATTCTGCGTCGGATCCTTGATATCGCACGTTTTGCAATGGACGCAGTTCTGCGCGTTGATGACGAATTTCGGATCGCCTTCGTCCTCGCCGACCACTTCGTAGACGCCGGCCGGGCAATAGCGCTGCGCCGGCTCGTCATAGAGCGGCAAATTATGTTCGACCGGCACCGCCGGGTCTTTCAGCACCAGGTGCGGCGGCTGATCTTCCTCATGGTTGGTGTTGGAGAGGAACACGGACGACAGCCGGTCGAAGGTCAGAACACCGTCCGGTTTCGGATATTCCGGCGCATGATGATGTTCCTTCAGGCCCAGCTGCTCGTGATCCGGCTTGTGGCCCATGGTAAAGGGCATTTTCAGCCGCAGATGCTCGCACCACATGGTGAAGCCGGACAGCATCGTACCGACGAGGTTGCCGTACTTCTTGACCAGCGGCACCGTATTGCGAACGACGCTCAGTTCCTGCTTGACCCAGCTATTGTCATAGGCAGTCTGATAGGCGTTCAGCTCGTCATGCTGCCGGCCCTCCGTCACCGCCGCAAAGGCCGCCTCGGCCGCCATCATGCCGGTCTTCATCGCCGTATGCGATCCCTTGATGCGCGGCACGTTCAGGAAGCCCGCCGCGCAGCCGATCAGCGCGCCGCCGGGGAAGGCGAGTTTCGGCACCGACTGATAGCCGCCATCGTTGATCGCCCGCGCGCCATAGGAAACGCGCTTGCCGCCCTTCAGCAGCTCGGCGACCGCCGGATGCGTCTTCCAGCGCTGCATTTCCTGGAACGGCGACAGATGCGGGTTCTTGTACGACAGCCAGGTCACGAAACCGAGCGCGACCTGCCCGTCGGCCTGATGGTAGATGAAGCCGCCGCCATTGGCATCGTCGAGCGGCCAGCCCTGGGTATGGATGACAGTGCCGGGCACGTGCTTTGAATCTTCGACGTCCCACAATTCCTTGATGCCGATGCCGTAGACCTGCGGCTCGCAATCGGCATCGAGGTCGAAGATCCGCTTCAATTCCTTCGTCAGATGGCCGCGCACGCCCTCGGCGAACAGCGTGTATTTCGCATGCAGTTCCATGCCCTGCTCGTAGGACGGCTTCCTCTCGCCGTCCTTGCCGATGCCGCTGGCGCCGGTCGCGACGCCCTTCACCGCGCCCTTGTCGTCGAACAGCACTTCGGCGGCGGCGAAGCCGGGGAAGATCTCGACCTCCAGCGCTTCCGCCTTCTCCGCCAGCCAGCGCGAGAAATTGCCCAGCGAGAGCGTATAGCAGCCTTCATTTTCCATGAACGGCGGCAGGAGGACGTGCGGAAACTCCCGCTTCCAGTGGTTCCCGAACGTCTTGCCGAGGATCCAGTGGTGGTTGCTCTCCACCTCGACCGTCAGCGGATGGCCGTCTTCCTCACGCCATTCCGGGAGCAGCTCGTCGAGCGCTTTCGGATCGACCACGGCACCCGACAGGATGTGCGCGCCGATTTCCGATCCCTTTTCCAGGACGCAGACGGATATGTCCTTGCCGGTTTCCGCCGCCATCTGCTTCAGCCGGATAGCTGCCGACAGGCCGGCCGGGCCACCGCCGACAATGACGACGTCATATTCCATGGATTCACGTTCGGGATCGCTCACGCTATCGTCCTTCGGTCCACTGTTTTCTCATGGGGTGTCTAGGCACCTTAGCGGTATTTTGCCAGACGCTGCCCTGTCGCACATAAGGGGATCATGTCCGACCTCGCCCCTCCAACGCCCGCTGAGCCCGCCGGACCCGAACTCGCATCCGCCGCCGCCTCGCTGCAATGGCTCGTCGATGCCGGCGTCGACACGTTCGTCGCCGATGCGCCCGGCAACTGGCTGCAGGCGGCCTACAAATTGCCCGCACCCGATGCGCATGCGGCCGATCCGGCACCCGCCGCGCCGGCAAAGGCGGCACCTGCTTTCCCCGCCGCACCCGTCGGTCCGGCGCTCGCCGCCCGCACGCTTACCGATCTTGCCGAAGAGGCATCGGCGCTTCAGCTCGCCGTTCGCCGCCCCGGCGCGCCGTTCGTGTTCGCGGACGGCAATCCCGACAGCGGCGTCATGATCGTCGGCGAAGCGCCGGGCCAGCAGGAGGAGCGCGAGCGCCGCCCCTTCGTCGGCCCGGCCGGCCAGCTCCTCGACCGCATGATGGCCGCCATCGGTCTCGACCGGCAGTCGGCCTACATTACGAACCTCAGCCCCTGGCGCCCGCCCTCCAATCGCACGCCGAGCGTGGCGGAGGCGGCCGAATGCCTGCCCATACTGGAACGCCACATCGCCATCGTGCGCCCCCGCGCGCTGCTCCTCGTCGGCGGCACGAGCGCGAAGGCACTGCTGGGAACCGAAACCGGCATCATGCGCCTGCGTGGCCGGTGGCAGGATATCGAGATCGAGGGGGCGAGCTATCCGGTCATGCCCACTTTCCATCCGGCCTATCTGCTGCGCCAGCCCGCGCAGAAACGCCTCGTCTGGCGCGACCTGCTCGCCTTTCAGAAACGCATCCGTAACGAGTGATAGGTTGCCCTCGTGGCGAAGAATGGTAACGCCTGCGTAAACCATTGGGGAAGGATCAGTCAGTCATGTCCGTGCGTTCATCCGTTTCACTCGCCACGATCGGTACGGCACTCGCCGTCGCCGCCCCTGCCGCGGCCGTCCCCTATTCCGACCTGATCGTCTTCGGCGACAGCATCGTCGATGCCGGCAATATTTTCGTTGCGACAAGCGCCGACCCCGACCTCCCGCTTACGCCGGACCCGGCGCTCGGTTATTTTCAGGGCCGCTTTTCGGAAGGGCCGACATTCGCCGATCTTCTGAATGCACGTATCGAGGGCACCCTGTCGGCACCGTCGCTGCTCGGCGGTCAGAATTTCGCTTTCGGCGGCGCGCGCATCGTCGACAATACGGGCGAAGGCTTCGGTCAGGATAGCATCCCCGATCTCGATCTGCAGGTCGGCACCTATCTGGCCGGTGTCGGCGGTGTCGCCGATGCGGACGCGCTCTACACGATCAGCGCGGCCGGTAATGACATCTTCGCCATCCAGTCCGGCACGACCGGCGGACTGACGTCGGAAGAATATATCGCACTCGCGACCCAGCGCACGATCGCAAACATCGTCGCGCTCGATCAGGCCGGTGCCACCAACATCCTCCTCATGGGCGTACCGAACACGAGCGTGGCGGAGGGGATCGCTCTCGAAACGTCCATCCTGACGGCGCTCGCGACGACGGAGCTGGAGGCGGAAGTCTTCAACTTCAGCTATTTCGACTTCTTCACGACCATCCTCACGGACCCGAGCGCGCTCGGCCTGCCGGTACAGGATACGTCGGTCACCTGCCTGGAGGCGCGTGAAGTCGTCGACGGTCAGATCGACTGCACCGGGATCTTCTCGTTCGACGGCATCCACTTCACCGCGCCCATTCAGGAAGCGCTCGCCGGTCAGGTGGCGGCGCTCGTCGGTCTGGTCGAGGACGTTCCCGCGCCGCCGGCGCTTGCATTGTTCGGCCTCGGCCTTGCCGGTCTGGCGTTCCGCCGGCGCGCCTGAGCGGTGCCGATCGACGAGAGCGTTCCGTTCACGCCGATCAACATCGTCGTTCTGACGGTCAGCGACACGCGCACGCCGGCGGATGACCGTTCCGGCGATATCCTGGCGGCGCGTCTGACCGCTCACGGTCACAGGCTGGCGGCCCGCGCCATCGTAAAGGACGATGTCCCGACGCTCGTCGACCGCCTGAATGGGTGGATCGCCGATCCGGACATCGACTGCGTGGTGACGACCGGCGGCACCGGCGTCACCGGCCGCGATGTCACCCCGGAGGCCTTCGCCGAAGTCTGCGAGAAGGAGATCCCCGGCTTCGGCGAACTCTTTCGCATGCTCAGCTACAAGACCATCGGCACGTCCACGGTCCAGTCCCGCGCCACGGCCGGCGTCGCGCGCGGCACCTATCTCTTCGCGCTCCCCGGTTCGACCGGTGCGGTCAAGGACGGCTGGGACGGCATCCTTGCCGACCAGCTCGACAACCGTCACAAGCCCTGCAATTTCGTCGAACTGATGCCGCGCCTCAGGGAAACCTAGCGGTGACAACAACCATCGTGATCCGGCTGATCCTGTCCGTTGGTTTCGCGATCGGCACCGCCTTCCACATCGTCGACGTCGCCACCCATGGTTGGTTGCCGTATCGGGCAGCACCACCGGCCATAAATGCGTTCTGGACATCGCTGACACTGTTCGATCCGCTGGCGATCCTGTTGCTATGGTGGCGACCCCGATACGGTTTGATCCTCGCGCACGTCATCATGATCGCTGATGTTCTGATCAACGCGTACGCATCGATCGCAATCTGGCACATACCACTGGTCGAGAATGGCGCTCTTCTTGCGCAGTTCTTGTTTCTCGTCTTTTTGGCGGTGACGGCAAGATTCGTATGGCGCCGCAGCGTCCGGTCATGACCGAACTGACACGTCGCTAGAGCCAAGTTGGCGGCCGTGTTTGTTTTTGTTATGTTCTCAAGATGCGCACCACACATCTGCCCCCTGCGACCCTTCAGAAAGGCCGGGGCGCGACGGCGAATCGACTGAGCCAGCGCTTCGACCGCATCGAACGCGAAACCGACGGTGACTTTCTCGATCGGGAGCGAATGCGAAACGCGTGTGACCCGTGTGACCCTGACAGTGCCGACGGGCCGATCTCGCAGGGCCGCCGCACTTATGTCGTCGAGGAGCATCCGAGGACGGCCATCACCCGCAACCAGTCGCCCGACATTCCGTTCGACCGCTCGATCAACGCCTATCGCGGCTGCGAACATGGCTGCGTCTACTGCTTTGCCCGCCCGACCCACGCCTATCTCGGCCTGTCGCCGGGTCAGGATTTCGAAAGCAGGCTGACCGCGAAACGGGGCATCCCCGATCTCCTGCGGCGTGAGTTGGCAAAGCCCGGCTACGAATGCCGACCGATCGCCCTCGGCACGAACACCGATCCCTATCAGCCGATCGAGGCGCGTTATCGAACGACGCGCGGCATTCTAGAGGTGCTGTCCGCGACCAGCCACCCGGTCACGATCACGACGAAGGGCGCGCGCGTCGTCGATGACCTCGATATCATCGCCGGCATGGCCGCACGCAGCCTTGCGGCGGTCATGCTGTCGGTCACGACGCTCGATCCGAAAACGGCGCGGACCATGGAGCCGCGGGCCTCCGCGCCTGCCAAGCGCCTCGCCGCCATCCGCCGTCTCGCGGACGCCGGCATTCCGGTACACGTCTCCGTTTCCCCCGTCATTCCGGCGATCAACGATCACGAGATCGAGGCCATTCTCGACGCGGCGGCGGCGGCCGGCGCAGCTGGTGCCTATTCGATCGTCGTCCGCTTGCCGCACGAGGTCTCGCCCATCTTTCGCGCCTGGCTCGACGCGCACTATCCGGATCGCGCGGCGCGCGTGATGAGCCACCTTACCGAGATGCGCGGCGGCCGGGACAATGATCCCAACTTCTTCGATCGTTTCCGCCCGAAAGGCCCCTACGCCGCCATGCTGCAAAGCCGCTTTCGCAAGGCGCAGGACCGCCTGGGCCTGACGCATCGCCTCGACCTGCGTACCGATCTTTTCGAACTGCCGGGCGCGCAACTGTCGCTGTTATAGTGAACCGAGGGAGCGCATCGCCTTTCTGTATTGTAACACCAATACAGCGATGTAAGTGTCATATATTCCGATATCCTTTTTACCATTTGCTGGAGATGTCGATGAAAGCGCTTCCCGTCCTGGCCAGTTTCGCGATCCTGGCTGGTGCCTCTTTCCCCTCTGCAGCCAATCCTCAGCTCGCCGCCATCGAAGGCGCGCGGGCGAACATGGCTTATGAGGCTCCCATATCCGTGCGCGCCGACGGCTTCGATTATGACCATCAGATCACGGTCGTTCTGCCGGCTGGCTATGATGCGCAGCCGGATCGACGATACCCCGTTCTGTGGGTAACCGACGCGCCGCTGCTGCTGCGCGTCGTGACGGGCATCGTCGACGTTCTCGTTTCGGGCAATCACATGCCCGAAGTCATCATCGTCGGCATTGGCAGCCGGCCGGAAGAGGGTCTGACCGGGATCGGCCGCCGGGTCATCGATTTCTCGCCGCCCGGCGAGGGTTATGAACCGGGCGGGCTCGGCGGCGAACGCTGGCGCGAAGCCGTGCCGCCGATGGAATTTCCTCACAAGGCCGCAGAGTTCGGCGCGTTCATCGCCGGCCCATTGCGAGATCGGCTGGCCGGTCAATACCGGTTCTCCGACAAGCATGTGCTGTTCGGCCATTCCGCCGGCGGCATGTTCGCCGCCTATACGCTGTTTACGCAGCTGGACGCTTTCGACGGCATGATCATCGGCAGTCCCGCCGTCGAAACCGTCGGGGGTGCGACCTTTGACGCGGAAGCCGCCTACGCCGCCGAGAATCAGGATCTGGACGCGCGGCTGTTTCTCGCCGCCGGCAGCGCGGAACTCGATGAAGATTTTCTAGCGGTCGCCGGCATCGTCGAGGGGACGTCGCGGCTTTCACGCCTGCTGAACCTCCGCCGCTACCCATCGCTCGACCTCAAAACGAAAATCTTTACGGGCGAGGATCACTATACGGTCGTCCCCCGCCTCCTGACCGAAGGGCTCAGATATCTATGGCGGGAAGACGCCGCAAAGCTGGGTTCGTCATGGCCGCAGCCTCCGGGCGAAAGCGAAGGGGCCGCTGCGCCGGAATAGACGCCGATACACCGGCGCCGACGCCCGTCACGCCGTCGGCAGGACATGGTCCTTGAACTGCGCGCGCAATGCCAGCTTCTGGATCTTGCCGGTCGCCGTATGCGGGATCTCGTCGACGAAGACGACATCGTCCGGCATCCACCATTTGGCGATGCGGCCCTTCAGATGGTCGAGAACCGCGTCCTTCGTCGGCTCGGCGCCCGCTTTCGGCACCACGATCAGCAGCGGCCGCTCATCCCATTTGGGGTGCGGCAGGCCGATGACGGCGGCCTCCGCGACGCCCGGTGCCGCGACGGCCTCGTTTTCGAGTTCGATGGAGCTGATCCATTCCCCGCCCGACTTGATGACGTCCTTCGCACGGTCGGTAATCTGCATGTAGCCGTGCGGATCGATGGTGGCGACGTCGCCGGTATCGAACCAGCCATCGACGTCGAGGATATGACCGCCGTCGCCGCCATAATATTCGCCGACGCACCAGGGCCCCCGCACCATCAGATGGCCGAACGCCTTGCCGTCACGAGGCAGATCCTTGCCATCGTCGTCGGTAATCTTCAGCTCGACGCCGAAGACGGCGCGGCCCTGCTTGGTCTTCAGGTCGAACTGCCGCTCCAGGGGCAGGTCGGCCGCTTCTGCGGAGAGCGAGCCCAGCGTCCCGAGCGGCGACATTTCCGTCATGCCCCAGGCATGGATGACGTCGACGTCGTACTTCACCTTGAACGCCTCAATCATGGACCGCGGCACGGCCGAACCACCGATGACGACGCGGCGCAGCTTGCCGAGATCGCCGCCGGTCGTCTCCAGATGCTGCAACATGCCGAGCCAGACGGTCGGTACGGCGGCGGTGAAGGTCGCGCCTTCTCTCATCAGCAGGTCATGCAGCGTCGGCGCGTCGAAATGCGGTCCGCCCATGACCAGCTTCGCACCGACCGCGGCACAGCTGTAGGGCAGGCCCCAGGCATTGGCGTGGTACATGGGAACGACCGGCAGGACGACATCCTCAGACCCGATGCCCATGGCGTCCTTGGTAATCGAACCGAGCGTGTGCAGCACGTTCGAACGATGGGTATAGAGAACGCCCTTGGGATTGCCCGTCGTGCCGCTGGTATAGCAAAGCCCGGCCGGGGTCTGTTCGTCGACATCGGCCCACTCGACATCGCCGGGTGCGGCGGCGACCAGGTCTTCATAACTTTTGAACGCGATCTTGCCGCCCGTCGGCAGATGGTCGGCATCGGTCAGCAGCACGAAATGCTCGATGGTCTCCAGTCGCGGCGCGATCCGCTCGACGAGATCGACGAAGTCGAGGTCGAGGAACAGCACGCGGTCGGCGGCGTGGTTCAGGATGTAGACGATCTGATCTTCGAACAGGCGTGGATTGACGGTGTGCGCGACCGCGCCCATGCCGGAAATGCCGTACCAGCATTCGATGTGGCGATGCGTATTCCAGGCCAGCGTCGCC
>JBCCAC010000283.1:0-3836 GCA_039815015.1 Pseudomonadota bacterium
GCTCGGCAGCGACGTCGCCGCAATCCGTCACTTCGGCACCTATAGCTGCCGCCGCATCGCCGGTTCGTCGCGCTGGTCCACCCATGCGACGGCACGCGCGATCGACATTGCCGGTATGCGGCTGACGGACGGCCGCACCATCGATCTCGCACGCGACTGGGATGACGGCGGTGATGCGGGCGCGTTTCTGGAAGAGATCAGGACCGGCGGCTGCAATGTTTTCGGCACCCTGCTCGGCCCCGATTACAACGCCGCGCAACGCGATCATTTCCACCTGCAGGCGACCGGGTTCGGCACCTGCCGGTAGGCGGTAGTGCCCATTACGCGTTCGTGGACGGCGGCGGTTTCGTCGGATCGTCCTGATCCGGCATGATTTCGGCGGGCGTATCGCTCGCCGGGTAGGTCTCCTCCAGCCCCTGTTCCAGCTGCGCCTCTTCGCTCATCGGCTTGTCGGGCACATGGTCGGCGTCCTGTGCCGGGCGCATCGTCGACGGTGTGGTCGGCGGCGTCTCGGCGCCAGATGTAGAGTCGGACATCGATCGGTCTCCTTGGATTGGTCCTGCCGATCCTGAACGGGCCGCGTCGCCTGCATGTTCCCCTTGCACATGGTGTTCTACATCACTAACTCACCAGAAGAGAGGAGTCTGAGATATGCCGAAGGACAAGAGCGAAAAGGCCCGTAAGCTGGAACGTGCGAAGCGCAAACTCGCGCGTGCGCAGCGCCGCGTCGAAGAGGCGGCTATGGAAGCCAAGGCCGCCGCGATGGACAAGAAGCGCGAGGACGAGCGCCTGATCGTCGCCGACGATGGATCGCGCACGAACGATCGCGGCAATGGCAATGGCGGCGATGCCCGGCGCGACTGGACCGCAAAGGCCGAAACGATGCTCGCCGGCCTTCTGGAAGAGGCGAGCGCCGCCCTTCGCGAAGACGGCTTCGAGGGCGTACGCCGTGTCATGCAGGACAAGGGCGAAACCATGCGCCGCGCCGCCAAGGTCAAACGCAGGTCCCGCCGCGCCCGCGACGACATGGATAACGATATGGGTGTCGACGATGATTTCGACATCGATGTGAATATCGACATGGACATCGACGCGGACATGGACATGGATATCGACATGGACGCCGAGAAGGAGGCCGAGATGGAAGCGGCCCGCCAGGCCACGCGCCGCATGGCGAAGGGGATCGGCCGCGACGTCGCCACCGCCGCCCTCACCGCCGCCGCGGCTGCCTTTGCCGCCTCCGCCGCCCGCGGGGGCTCGAAGCGGCGCAGCGGCCCCGGTGGCCGCTCCCGAAAGGACCGCGACTGCGACTGCTGAGGCCGGTCGCCGGGCCGCATCACCCGCGCTTTTCGACGAAGGGCGCTCCGCTTTCGACCGGCGACGGTCGGCAGCACCAGGAACCGGGCTAGGACGGGAAGATGACTTTTCAGTTTTCCCGTCCGCTCGCCCCGTCCTGTCTTTTCGACAATATCCGGCCCGACGCCCGCGCCGCCTTCCTGTCGATCACGGTCTTCTGGCTGTTCTATTTCGCGCTGATCACGCTCCGCTCCTTCGTCGTCGGCTATGACGATCCGGTAGAGCTCCTCTGGCGCCGCGCCGTCGTCGTCGCGCTCGGGGCGCTCGTTCTCTGGTTCGTCTTCCTGGCGCTCAGGCCGCTTGAAAACCGTACCATCGGCCTGCGCATGGCGGCACATTTCCTGCTCGCCCTGCCCGCCTCGGCCAGCTACGCCGTCATCAACTACACGATGTTCTACGTCGTCCAGCCGCTCGATTTTGTGCGTGAAAACGAGAAAAAGAACGCGATTGATGCCGTCTGGTTCATCGTCGAAACCTCGATCGGCTGGTACTGGTTCTTCTGCGCCTGGGCCGCCTGTTATCTCGCACTGCGCTATGCCGCCGACGTCCGTACGGCGGAACGGCGCGCCGCCCGCTGGCGCGCCGAGGCGCAAAGCGCGCAGATCCGCGCGCTCCGCTATCAGGTCAATCCGCACTTCCTCTTCAACACGCTCAACAGCCTCTCCTCGCTCATCCTGAAAGAGCGGCCCGCGGAGGCGGAGGAGATGGTCCTCAACCTCTCCACCTTCCTGCGCGCGACGCTCGACGGCGATCCCGAAGCGCCCATCCCGCTGGAAGAAGAGATCGAGCAGCAGCGCCTCTACCTCGAAATCGAGCGGGTCCGCTTCGGCGACCGGCTGGACTTCCGCATCGCCATCGACCCGTCGGCCGCGCAGGTCATGGTGCCGCCGATGATCCTGCAACCCATCGTGGAGAACGCCGTCAAATATGCCGTCGCGGATGCGCGCGATCCGGTCTGCATCCGCATCCTCGCCACGCGCCAGGACGATCACATCGCCATCCGCGTCTCCGATACCGGCAGCGACCGCGACGACGCGGGAGACGAGAAACGCCCGCTCGAATTCGGCACCGGCCTCACTAATGTGCGCGCACGCCTGATCGCCTGCTTCGGTCCCGATGCCGTCATGACGGCCGGTCACGATCCGGCGGGCGGCTTCGTCGTGACGCTGTGCTGGTACGACGCGAACGAGGGCGCACCCGATCACGGGGTGGACGATTTCGAAACCGCCACCGATCCTGCCGCCGATCCCGTTTCCGATCCACTGGCCGCCACGCCGTGACGCGCCTTCGCACCCTGCTGGTCGACGACGAACCGCTCGCCATCGAACGCATGCAGGTGCTTCTTAGCGACATCGAGGATGTCGAGATCGCGGGCACCGCGCTCGACGGCGAAAGCGCACTTCGCCTCGTCGACTCGCTCTCGCTCGATCTCGTCTTCCTCGACATCTCCATGCCCGGCATGACCGGCATGGAAATCGCCGAGACGCTCGCCCAGAAGGACGCGCCCCCGGCGGTCATCTTCGTCACCGCCTTCGACCGCTATGCCGCCCGTGCCTTCGACGTGGCCGCCGTCGACTATCTGTTGAAGCCTGTGCCCCGCGCCCGGCTACGTACCGCCATCGACCGCGCCCGCACGGATCGCGACGCCCGGCCGCAGAACGATTATCTGACGGAATTCTGGGTGCCGCATCGCACCGGCATGCGCCGCATCGCGTGCGAGGATGTCGACCATATCTCCGCCGAGCGCGACTATATGCGCCTTCATGTCGGCGAGGCGTCCTTTCTCCTGCATGAAACCGCCAAGGCGCTGGAACGCCGCCTCGATCCCGACGCCTTCATCCGCACGCACCGCAGCCACATCTTCCGCCGCGCCGCCATCCGCCGCATCGTCCATGACGGTCTCGGCATCTGGTCGGTGGAACTCGCGGACGGCCAGAGCTTCCGCATCGGCAAGACCTATCTCGCCGGCGTCAAGGACATGATGAAGTCCGCCGCCTAGGAATTGCCACTTAAAGATTGCCGCCTGACAATTTGCCGGGGCCCCGAACGCGACGCCGCCGCTATCCTCCACGGGCACGCCTGCGCTAAGGCCTTGCGAAAATGGCCGCGCGCTGCCGAGGGAGAGAGATCATGGACGACGAAACGCTGGTTCCGGTGCCGGAGACCGCGGCGGCCGCGACATCCTGCTCGGCAGACGCCTATGATGAGGCCCGCACACGGTCGCTGGACCAGTCCGAGGCCTTCTGGCTGAAGGAGGCGCGCCGGCTCGACTGGATGAAATCCCCGACCGTCGCGGGCAATTGGCGGTTCGCCCCCGACGTCGACATCAAATGGTTCGAGGACGGCGAGCTCAACGCCTGCTGGAACTGCGTCGACCGTCACGCCGTCGCGACGCCCGACCGGACGGCGATCATCTGCGAGCCCGACGACCCCGCCGCCGAGGTTCGCCGCCTCACCTATGCCGAGCTGAAGCGCGCCAC
>JBCCAC010000165.1:0-6056 GCA_039815015.1 Pseudomonadota bacterium
CGGCGGGCGGCGATCGATCTACCTTCGGCCATCTGTTCGTCTCTCCCCGTGTCTAGAATTCCACGCCCAGCGTCAGCAGCGCCTCCGTCGGGGCGCCGGGATAGTTTTCCCGGGCGAGATTGCCGACGGAATCGACATATCGTTCGTCGAAGATGTTCGAGACGTTCAGCTGCGCGTTGAAGCGCCCGCGCTGATAGTAGATCGCCGCGTTGCCGATGAAGTGCGGATCGACCGTCAGCGGGTCGAAGGTCGCCGGATCGCCGTCGATATCGGCGATTCCGAGCCGCTCGCCGACGAATTCATAGCCGATGCTGACGCCCCAGTTTTCCGTCACGTCGTATCGCGTGAAGAGCGCGGAGGTGAAATCGGCGACGTTCGGCAGATTGACATCATCGGCACCTTCGCCGTCGAGATATCCAATTGAAAAGATCACCGACCATGCGTCGGTAATCGTGCCGCTGATATCGAGATCGATGCCCTCGACCCGTTCTTCGCCGGCAGGGACGGACCCGAGCGGATTGAGCGCGTCCGGCGGAATGACGAGCGGCACGCGCGGAATATTTTCGTTGGTGATGTCGAAATAGCTGACCGCATAGGCAAGCCGGCTATCGAAAAGCTGGCCCTTTATACCGACCTCATAACCTTCGCCGATCTGTGGCGGCAGCGGTTCGCTGAAAAGGTCGAGCGCGGTACTGGGCGTGAAGCTTTCCGAATAGCTGCCGAAGATCGAGATCGCAGGGCTGAATTCATAGCGAATACCCGCCTGTAGCGACGTGTTGTCGAAGTCCCGTATCGTTTCCCCGGTGTCGGCGTCTTCAAGCTGGACATCGTCATAGCGGACGCCGCCATTGATGAGCAGGCTATCGATCGGGTTGAAGTAATATTGCAGGAAGACCCCGACCCGCTCCTGATCCTGCGGCACGCCGGGAAAGGGCGGCAGCGTATCGCCGGGCGGCGGCAGGATCGAATAGTCCGGATTGTCGAGATCGAGTGGAATGGCGCCACCCGGATCGAACCGCGTGACCGTCTGCGCGAAGGAATCGCGATAATCGACGCCGGCCGTAAAGCGGTTGCGCGTCCCCGCCAGTTCGAATTCGCCGAAGAGGTTCAGCTGCGCCGCCAGTTCATCCCCGTCATTGCCCTGCACCGCCGGCGCGCGAAACACGGCGCGGGTGGACGGGTCATAGGTAAAGGGCAGAAACAGGCTGGAATACTGGTAGCCGGATTCGAAATAGCGCACGCGGCCCTCAGCCGTCAGCCCGTCCAGAATGCGCTGTTCGGCATCAACGCCGACCATGTAGAATTCGCGCCGGTTTTCGTCGCGCGGATGGTTGATGACGAAATCGCGCGGCACGGCGAGATCGCCGTCCGCATCGAGGACGATGCCGAAGTCGGCCTGACCGTCCTCCACCGTTGCCTCGCCGATGAAGGTAATGATCGTCCCTTCGGCAGGATCAATGCGGAGCGAAGGACTGACGGAATAAGTTTCGATGGGATTGTCGAAATCGCGGAAGGTTTCGTCGATCTCGTAGAGCGCGACGACGCGGCCGCTGATGAGGCCAGAGTCAGCAGCGAGATTGAGATCGAGCCGCGGACTGGCGGAGGGATCGGTGCCGAATTCCGTTTGCAGATAGAGGAAATTGTCCTGTTGCGGCCGCTTCGTTCGCAGATTGATGATGCCGCCGGGGCTGGCCTCGCCATAGACGATGGAATCAGGGCCTTTCAGAACCTCGACGCGTTCCAGGTTCCACAGCTCGGGATTGCTGACGCCGCCGAAGCTGTTGACGCGAAATCCGTCGCGAAGGATCGGCGCATTGTCGAAACCGCGCACGTTGAAACGCACCTCGCGGCCGTCGGTATTGCCCGCGAACGAGACATTGGCGCTGAGAGTAACCAGATCCTCCAGCGCCTCCGGTTTCAGATCCTGCACCAGCCCGGCATCGTAGATCTGGATGGAGCGCGCCTGCTCTTCCTTTGCCAGCGCGTTCCTCCCCACGGCCGCGACGCCGGCGGACTGCGTGCCGGTAACGATGATCATCTCATCGTCCAGCACGTCCTCCGCCATCATGTCGCCGTTGGACGTGGCACCGCCGCCCGCCTCGACGTCGGCATCGCCATATTGCGGGCCCGTGTTCCGGACATTCTGCGCCATCGCGGCATGGCCGGCAAAACCGAGCACGCACAGGCAGACGCCCGCCGATAAAGTCCTCATACCACCCTGCCCGATTCTTGAAAATGCGAATAAGTCGCAATATTATCGTGCGACGGGAAAGGGATGGCAACCGCGAATTTGCAGCGAGGCGATCAATCCGCGACGGCCCCTCGCGGCATCGCGCATGCCCCTCCCCTTCCTCTTAAGTTGTGCGCAATTCTCCGGCTGTAGTAGGCTCGTCCCGCAAAGGAGTTCCACGCCCATGAATGCGCCCATCGATCCCAAACAGTTTCGTACCGACGACGGCTCTACGTCCGAGGAGCGGTTTCGGCGGCTGCCGGTGATCGGCATCGAGGAACTGTCCCACCTGCCGGGGACGGGACCGCTGTCATTTCCCGAGAAGCTGAAAGCGCTGGTGCGGTTTCTTTATGACACCGTCGCCCTGCAGGAGGAGCGGCGCGCGAAGTTCGGGCCGGTCTTTCAGTATGAAACCATCGCGGGACCGGGCGTGCAGATGGTCGGCGCGGATGCCAACGAGCTGGTTCTGATGAACCGGGACCGTATCTTTTCGTCCGAACAGGGCTGGAATCCGGTGCTGGAAAAGCTGTTTCCGCGCGGGCTGATGATGTTGGATTTCGAAGAGCACCGGGTGCATCGCAAGACGCTCTCGGTGGCGTTCAAGCCGGGGCCGATGAAGGCGTATCTGTCGCTGATGCAGGCGGGCATCCGCCGGCGCATCGCGAGCTGGCCGGAGCGGCTGAAGATCTATGACGCAATGAAGGACCTGACGCTGGATCTGGCCGCGTCGTCCTTCCTGGGCATCCCGTGGGGGCCGGAGGCGGACCGGGTCAATCAGGCGTTCATCGACATGGTGCAGGCATCGGTGACGCCGGTCCGGCGGCCACTGCCCTTCACGCAGATGCGCAAAGGGGTGAAGGGCCGCGCCTTCCTGATGGACTATTTCGGCAAGGAAATCGCGCGGCGGCGCGGCTCGGATGCCGAGGATATCTTTACGCAGGTCGTCAATGCGCGCGACGAAGACGGCGCGCTGCTGTCCGATGGCGAGATCGTCGACCATATGAACTTCCTGATGATGGCGGCGCACGACACGCTGACCTCGTCGCTGTCCTCGACCGTGTTTTATCTGGGCAAGTCGCCGCACTGGCAGGAGAAAGTGCGTGCGGAGGTCGAGGACATACGGGCCGAGGCCGGGGACGAACTGCCCTATGAGCGGCTCGGCGACCTCGAACTGAGCGAGATGGCGTTCAAGGAGGCGATGCGCCTGCGCCCGCCCGTGCCGTTCATCCCGCGCCGGGCGCTCGCCGAATTCGAATTTCACGGACACCGTATCCCGGCCGGCGCGCAGGTGGGCCTGTGCCCGATGATCGTGCACCGCGATCCCGATATCTGGCCGGAGCCCGAACGCTACGATCCCATGCGCTTTACACGGGACGAGGAGAAGGTGCGGCACAAGCACGCCTATGTACCGTTCGGTGGCGGCGCGCACATGTGCCTGGGGCTGCACTTCGCCTACATGCAGGCGAAGGTCTTCCTGTACGAACTGCTGCACGCGCGGACGATCGACGTGCCGGCGGCCTATGATCCGAAATGGCAGATGGTGCCGATGCCCAAACCGCGCGATGGCCTGCCCATGGGGCTGATCAAGCGCGCTTCATGATGCCGCAGCCCCGGGTGGATCGGGGGTGAGTTCGGGCCTGAGGGCACGGCTGCGGGCGGAAACGCGCGCGGACCATGACATGACGGAGGCGGCGTTCGCACGCTTCGACATCCGGACGGCCGAGGGGCTGGCCGGATTTCTGGCCGCGCACCACCGGGCGACGGGGGCGGTACTCGACGCGATAGAGGGCCGGTTGCCGGAGGGGTTTTCGCCGCCGCCGGACGCGCGGGCGATGCTCGCCGCCGATCTGGCCGCGCTGGGGCATGGCGTACCGCCGCCGATGGCGCCGGTCGCCGCCACCGCGCCTGCCGCACCCGTGGGATTGATCTATGTGCTGGCGGGATCGCGTCTCGGCAATCAAATGATACGTCGCAATTGGTCGCAGAGCGACGACATGGACGTCAGAGCCGCGGGTGCCTATTTCGGCGCGCGGGGGCTCGACGATCATGCGCGGAGCTTTCTGCGCGCGGTCGACGCCGGAAACGGGCTGGATGCCGACGCCGTCGTGGCGGCCGCGCATCTGGGCTTCCGGACGTTCGCGAGGGCGGCCGACATGAGCTGAGGGTTAGGGGTCAGGTGGCGACGATCGAAAAGCGAGTGAGCGTCGACCTGACGTCGTGCGAGCGGGAGCCGATCCACATATTGGGCGGCGTCCAGCCGTTCGGCTATCTGATCGCCTATACGCCCGACGGTCTGATCGCGCGCATATCCGCCAACGCTGCGGATCTGTTCGGCAGGCCGGCCGAAGAGATGATCGGCGTGCCCGTTGCCGATCATATCGGCGAGGCGCTGTATGACACGCTGAGAACCCGGGCCGGCCGCCTGACGGGAGACGACAGCGTCGAGCGGCTGTTCGGTCAGCAGCTTGGCGGGCACAAGGCGCTGGTCGATATCGCGATGCACTGGTCTACCGGACTGGTCGTCATCGAGCTGGAACCGCACGCGCGCGGGGCGACGACGGACCATGCGACCGATGTGAAGAGGATGGTCGCGCAGTTGAGCGATGCGGGCGACCTCGACGTGCTGATGGACCGCGCGGCACGGCAGATGAAGGCGCTGACCGGTTTCGACCGCGTGATGATCTATCGCCTTTCGGACGGCGGCGAGGGCCATGGCGAAGTGGTTGCCGAAGCGGCCGAGGACGGGCTGGAGCCGTTCCTGGGCCTCAACTATCCGGCGAGCGATATTCCGGCGCAGGCCCGGCGGCTATACCTTCGCAGCCAGCTGCGCATCATCGCCGATATCGATGCCGCGGCCGTGTCGATCCTTCCCGAACAGGGCGCGGATGGCGCGCGGCTCGACCTCTCCCTGTCCAGCCTGCGGTCGGTCTCGCCCATTCACATCGAGTATCTGCGCAATATGGGCGTCCGGGCCTCGATGTCGGTGTCGATCATCCGCGACGGCAAATTGTGGGGGCTGTTCGCCTGCCACCATTATAGCGGCCCGCGCATCCTGACCTATGATGTGAGGACGGCGGCGGAATTGTTCGGGCAGCTGTTCGCGCTGATTCTCGCCGAGAAGGAATCGGCCGCGATGCGGGCGCTCGACGACCAGGCGCGGGTGCTGCACGACCGGCTGATGAGCCAGCTGGCGGGCGGGGCGCGGCTGGACGAGAATTTCGAGGCCATCGCGGAAACCCTGCGCAGCATCATCCCGTGCGACGGCGTTTCCGCCCATATCGACGGCGGCCATCAGTCCGTCGGGATCGCGCCGGACCGCGCCGCGTCCCAAGGGCTGACGACGTTCCTGAACACGGCGGCCGCGAGCCGGGTCTACGCCAGCGACCATCTGGCAGGCGTTTATGAGGGCGCGGCGACCCTGCCGATGGCCGGGATCCTGACCATTCCGGTCTCGCGCAATCCGCGCGATTACATCGTCTGTCATCGCAAGGCGGTGCCGCAGACGGTGACATGGGCGGGCAATCCGGAAAAGGCGGTCGAGAGCGGGCCGAACGGCGACCGGCTGATGCCACGCTCCTCCTTCGCCGCGTGGACCGAGGAGATGCGGGACCGGTCGCAACCCTGGACGGATCAGGAGGTGCGGGCGGCGGAATGGCTGCGCGTCACGCTGCTCGAAGTCGTCCTAAAAATGACGGACAAGGCGGCGACGGAGGCGGTCAGGGCGGCCGAACGCCAGGAACTCCTCATCGCGGAACTCAACCACCGCGTGCGCAACATCCTGACGCTGATCCGCGGCGTGATCGTGCAGTCGCGCGGCGATACCGAC
>JBCCAC010000198.1:0-5066 GCA_039815015.1 Pseudomonadota bacterium
CACCAGGCGGCGAGTCCGGTGACGAGCGCGGCGCCGACGAGCGCCGCGGCGGCGATGACGATGACGGTTTCCAGATCGGGCATGGCGTCAGTCCTTCCCTTCCTCTTTCGGCGCGTTCAGCGCGTCGATCTCCTGTGACAGCCGCCCGGCGCGGTCCGTCGCAATGGTTTCCAGCGTGGCAATACGCTGGCGCAATTCCTCGACCTCGCGGCGCAGCGCCGCCTTCTCGCTGTCCACATGCGGGGCCGCCGGCCCCTCGCCGCGCTGCTGGCGGTTCATCGCGATCTTCGCGACGACGGCGATCAGGACGATCAGGACAAGGGCGCTCCACATGTTCATCAGTTGGCCTTGCTCCGGTCCGTGGTCTGGTCCTCGATCCGGCCGTCGCGCAGCCGGTCGATTTCGGACGACAGCCGAAGCGACCCGTCGGTGACAATCCGTTCGACCGTTTCCAGGCGGTCAGTGACGGCGCCGAGCTGCGCACGAAGCTGCGCGTTTTCCTGGCTCAAAAGCGCGATGCGTTCACGTTCCTGGGTCGAGACCTTCGGGTGGATGGCCTGGCCCCAGGCGCCATCGAGCGGATAACCGTTCTTGATGCGCATCCAGGTGGTCGCGACCCAGCCGCCAATGCCGAGCGCGCCGATCGAGAGTCCGCCGAACACCAGCCAGGGGAAATATTCCGCGACGACAGGGTCCATCAGTTGAGTTCCTTTTCGCTGGCGCCATCGCGCAGGTCTTCGATCTCGGCGGCGAGCGCGACACCCTTGTCCGTCGCGATGCGTTCGAGGACCCGCATGCGCTGCTCCAGCCGCTCCACATGCGCCGCCTGCGTGGCGGCCTTGTCGGCCGCTTCGGACGCGGCCTGTTCCAGCTGCCGTTCCTTCAGTTTCATCCAGCGTTTGCCGAGATCGCCCATGACACCGGCAATGACCGGAATGCCGACGACGATCATGAAGAAGGCGAGCGCGAAAAGCTGGCCGTTGCTCATTTCGATGTCTCCTTCTCGAGCGCGGCGATTTCGTCCGACAGTCGGCGTTCCGGGTCCGTCGCGATGCGTTCCAGGACGGCGATGCGCTCTTCAAGCCGCGATACCTGACCCTTGAGCTGGCCGTTTTCGCTGGTCAGCAGTTCGACCTTGCGCGCCTCGCCCGGCGATCGTTCGGTGGGCTCGCCGCCCCATTCGTCGGTCAGCGGATAGCCATGTTTGGCCTGGATCCAGTTCTTGGCGATTGCGATCGCGCCGCAGACGGCGATGATCGCGATGACGAATTCGGGGCTACCCCAGTCCATGTCGATGTCCCTTTTCGTGTTGCTGGCGGCGCGGCCGGTCGATCAGAGCGAGTCGATTTCCCGTGCCAGCGAGGAATTCTGCGAAGTCACGCCCCGCTCGACATCGCCAAGCCGCCGGTCGAGCGCCCGGAAGCGGGAATGCACGTCGCCGATGGACCGCTTTGGCGAGCGGCGCGTCTGCATCTGGAACTTCCGGTCTTCCACCGGCAGGTCGCGATAGGCGTCCACGGGCCGAGCATCCGCCATCCAGGCGATCAGGAGGTAGAGGACGGGCGCGAGCGGTCCCATGGCGAAGAAGGTGAGGATGATGGCTCCGACCCGCCACCAGAGCGCCTCGACCCCGGTATAGTCGGCGAGCCCCGCACAGACGCCCAGCCATTTGCCATCACGTTTGTTCTTGTAAAATTTGGTTGTGGTGGTGGCGGTCATTTGACCCTCCTGATTTCGGCGTTGCGGTCTTCGATCTTGTTATCCAGCTGTCCGGCCTCTTCGCGGGTGCCGATGCGGCGCCAGTCCGGATTGTCGACATCCATGATCCGTTCGATCGTATGAATGCGGTCCTCCAGCCGGTGGGAGATGCGGTAAAGCTCGTCGAGCAGTTGCTCGTCGTCGCCCGAAATGGAGCGCGCCTTCTTCCACTGCGTGATGTGATGCAGGATGATCGCGGGAAAAACGACGAACAGCAGCGCGACGATGAAAATAGCGGTCATGTCCATGGATCAGCCTTCTTCTTTCTGGTGCGTCAGGCGCTTCTTCATTTCGGCGAGTTCCGCCTCGACGGCGTCGCCGGCCTGTAGCGCCGCAAATTTGTCCTCGAGCGTTTCCGCCTCGCCCAGTGTCCAGGCGTCGGCGCGGCCTTCGGCATCGTCGACCCGGCGTTCCAGGACGTCGAAGCGGCTGAAGGCCTCCTGCGTCTTGCCGCCACGCAGGAGCGAGCGGACCCGGACGCGATTGTTCGCGGTTTCCAGCCGCTGCAGCAGGGCACCCTGGCGCGCACGCGCCTCGCGCAGCTTGCCTTCCAGCTTCTGGATGTCTTCTTCATAGGTGCCGAGCGAATCGCCGAGGAGGTCGACCTCGGCCTGTAGCTGTGCGGCGGTCCCGGTGGATTTCTGCTTTTCCAGCAGCGCCGCCTTGGCGAGATCCTCGCGTTCCTTGGAAAGGGCGAGTTCCGCCTTTTCGCCCCAGGTCACGGCCGCCTGTTCCAGTTTGATTATGGAACGGCGCAGTTCCTTCTGATCGGCGATGGTACGCGCGGCGGACGCGCGGACTTCCACGAGCGTTTCTTCCATCTCCATGATGATCATGCGGATCATCTTCGCCGGGTCTTCCGCCTTATCAAGAAGGTCGGTGAAGTTGGCGGCGACGATATCGCGTGTGCGGGAAAAAATACCCATGGGCTTCATGCTTTCCTAGTTGAACCAGTCGGGTTTGGACCGGCGGGGACCGGGGGACGTGTCAGGGGGAGTATTCGGTCCCCGCCGGGCCAGGTCAGGCCGCGCTGCGGCCTGCCGACTGGATGGCCGCCACCTGGACGGCGGCCGTGCTGGTGTAGTTGTCCGCCCGCGGGTCCGGCCCCAGGGCACCGAAGAGAACGGTTGCCGTCATGGTGACTGCGCCGACCATACCGATCAGGCTGCGAAGGACGTTGGTCTGCGTGGCGAACATTGGTTGGCTCCTTTTTGTGTCGTTGTGGTCGTGTCGTTGTCGATGCCCATAACCTAGCAACCCCCGTGCCAGTTTTTGAAAAAACCGGAATAGTTTATATTTATCATATGGTTGCTTATTCATCTTCGCTTCAGGTTAGAAAAATTGATCCATGATATATTGCCAAGTGTTGGGAAATTATCCTAACTGTCAGCCATGAAGCCGAATACGACCATGGTGGGGCAGTCCACGGTCCTGCTGGATGCCATCGAACGGGCCAGCCGCGCGGCCGCGCTCGACAGGCCCGTTCTCGTCATCGGCGAGCGCGGCACCGGCAAGGAACTGATCGCCGAACGCCTCCATCGCCTGTCCGACCGCTGGGACGCGCCGCTCGTCGCCGTCAATTGCGCCGCCCTGCCGGAAAACCTCCTCGATGCGGAACTGTTCGGATATGAACCGGGCGCCTTTACCGGCGCCACGAAGGGCCGGGCGGGCCGGTTCGAAGAGGCCGATGGCGGGACGCTGTTTCTCGACGAACTCGGCACCCTGTCCGCCCCGGCGCAGGAGCGTCTGCTGCGCGTCGTCGAATATGGTCAGTTGACGCGGCTCGGCTCGAACGATGTCCGCACGGTCGACGTTCGCGTGGTGGGGGCGACCAATGCCGACCTTCCGGGCATGGCGGAGCAGGGCCGGTTCCGCGCCGATCTTCTCGACCGGCTGAGCTTCGAGGTCGTGACGCTGCCGCCGCTGCGCGCGCGCGGGAACGACATTATCGACTTGGCACATCATTTCGCCGGCCGCATGGCGGTGGAGATCGGCTGGGACGCCTTCCCCGGCTTCGACGAGGCCGCGATTGAGCGGCTGCGTTCATATGACTGGCCCGGCAATGTGCGCGAATTGAAGAATGTCGTCGAGCGCGCGGTTTACAGCGCGGAATTCGCCGACGAACCGATTTCGGAACTGCGCTTCGATCCGTTCGAATCGCCCTGGCGGCCGGTCGAGGCGGAGGATTCAAACACGCAGCCTTCCATATTGCCGGCCCTGCCGTCGCCGGACGAGGTTTCCGCCGCCACCCCTTCTGCGTCGTCACGGGCGGCCGATATGGAATGTGACGATCTGCGCGCGGCGGTGGCCGAGTTTGAACGCTCGCTGCTTGCGGCGGCACTGGAGCGCTGTCGCTATAACCAGCGTGAAACCGCGCGAACGCTGGCGCTGACCTATGACCAGCTGCGCCACGCCCTCAAGAAGCACGATCTAAGCCCTGTCAGTTGACGCCTGGTCCCTGCCCTAATTTATGTCCTGGCTGACATCCCGATTGATGCGACGCCGCGACGCTTGAACCAAGCCGGGCTTCGCGTGTTGTTAGGCCGACGACGACATATTCACGACAGGAGACCAGACGCGATGACCTTTCAGCTTCCCGACCTTCCCTATGCCAAAACGGCGCTCGCCCCGTCCATGTCGGAGGAAACGCTGAACTATCATTACGGCAAGCATCACCAGGCCTACGTCAACAATACCAACGACGCCGTGAAGGGAACGGACCTGGACGGCAAATCGCTGGACGAAGTTGTCCACGCCGCGAAATCGAACGGCAATCAGGGCCTGTTCAACAACAGCGCGCAGGTCTGGAACCACACATTCTTCTGGCACTCCATGTCGCCCGATGGCGGCGGGACGCCCGACGGCAAGATCGCCGGCATGATCGACGATGCCTTCGGCAGCTACGACAAGTTCAAGGACGAGTGGAAGTCGATGGCGACGGGTAATTTCGCGTCCGGCTGGACCTGGCTGTGCGAAAAGGGCGGCAAGCTTGCCATCGTCAACACGGACGATGCCGACACGCCGCTCGTCCATGACGGTCTGAAACCGCTCCTGACGATGGATGTCTGGGAACACGCCTATTATCTCGACAAACAGAACGATCGCGGCGCCTATGTCGACGATTTCCTCGACAATCTCGTCAACTGGGACTTCGCGGAAACGAACCTGGAAAAGACGGAGAGCGATCTCGTCGCCGCGTAAATCCGCATAGCCTTTCTGACGGCGCGTCGTCCCAATCGGGGCGGCGCGCCGTTTTGCGTTCGGAGCAAAGCATATGGGAACGGACATGACCGATCCGGAATTCGTGC
>JBCCAC010000419.1:0-1864 GCA_039815015.1 Pseudomonadota bacterium
CGCGGCGCTGATCGGTACGGATGTGGTGCCGCTCCTCGTCGCCGCGATCGCCATCAGCCTCGCCCTGACGCCGATCATATCGGACCTTGGCCGCCAGTTCGCCGGCAAGCTGAGAAAAGGCCCGCCCGACCAGAAGCTCGCCGGTGACGATGCGGATGTGGTCATCGTCGGCATGGGGCCGCGCGGCCGCGCGCTCGCCGATGCGCTCGCCTATCGCGGCATCGACTATGTCGCACTGGAAGACGATGCGGAGGTGTTCGAACTGGCGAGTGCCGACGGCTATGACGTCGTCTTCTCCGATCCCGCCGATCCGCGGGCCTGGGAGCCCCTCTCCATGAGCACGCGAAAGGCCGTCGTCGTCACCCGTCTGCACCTCGGCATCGCCGAGGATCTGCAACCCATTCTGCACGAGCATTTTTCCGGCCTTACCCGCATCGCCGCCCTGGGCGCGGAGCATGATCCGGACGCCTTTCGCCGCGCCGGCATGGAACCGGTCGTCGCACATGACGCGGACGGCGACCTCCGCCTTTTGCGCAAGGTGCTGGTGACGCTGGGCCTTGCCGAAGAGGCCAAGGCCATCGAGGCGGAGACGGACGAAGCCGGGCCGCTGGAACCGGCCTGATGTCTGGTGTCCCGCGGGCTCCGGTTCCGGCCGCCGGCCGATTGCGGTTCGTCCCGGCTGGACAGACAGGCCGCTCGCCCGCTAGCGGCTGAGGACGTCGTGATCGCCCGACCCGAAACGTGCCCGCGTGGCGGAATTGGTAGACGCAAGGGACTTAAAATCCCTCGGAGGTTTCCTCCTTGCCGGTTCGATCCCGGCCGCGGGCACCAGATTTCCGCGTCCGGCGCCGATCTGATACAGAGGTCCGATACGGATGAGCGATCCCCGCAGGGCTTGGGGGCGCCTGAGCGGGGGACGTATCTTGCACCGGGACGACCATCAGTATCGCCAGTGGGCGGTCGACGAGATGCATTTGCGCCGGTTCGTGCCGGTGCCCGATCATTGCGAAATCTATCAGTCCGTCCGGCTGATGAACGACACGGACCGCCGGGACGAGGACGCGAGGCTGGTCGCCGACAAGCCGGCGTTCGACGAATGGAACGCGGCCTCCCGCTTCGCATCGGGATCGCGCGATGCGGGCATACGCTTTCTCTGGGAGCGCCATACCGAGGCCAGCACGATCACGCTGATCTTTCCCAATGACTGCCCGGACGGCGTGCGCGCCGCCTATCTGCGCTGGTTCCATGAATGGGACGGGGCCGTCATCCGGGCCACGCGCATCTTCGTCGTTCCCGATGAGGACGAGATCGACCGGCACCTCGACAGGCATGAGATCGACCGGGCCGAAATGATCTGCTGCGATGTCGCGCCCGGCGTCCGTATCTGGTCGGATTTCGGCATTCATTCCGACGGGTTCGGCCGGCTCATGGTCAGTGCGGGCGAGGTCAGTTCACATGAACGCGGGCGGGTCATCCAGCGCGTTCAGGAACTCGGCAATTATCGCAACATGGCCCTTCTGGGACTGCCGACCGTCCGGCAGCATGTTCCGGCCGTCGATGCGCTGGAGCGGCAATTGTCGGACCATGCCGAGCACGTCGCCCGCGCCAGCGATGGCGAGGCGGACGACGATCTTCTCGAGCAGCTCGTCGATCTTTCGTCCCAGCTCGAGCTGATCCGCGCCGCGACCGAATTTCGCCTGAGCGCGACGGAGGCCTATGGCAGCGTCGCCGCCGACCGGCTGCAAACGCTGAACGTCGAGGCGGTCGCGAACCATCAGACGCTGTCCGATTTCACCGAACGGCGGCTGGTGCCCGCGCTCAGGACATGTTCCGTCTTTCGCGATCGCCTGGGCCGCATCGCCGA
>JBCCAC010000097.1:0-7690 GCA_039815015.1 Pseudomonadota bacterium
TCGCGTTCCTGAGCTCGTTCAGCGGATTGAAGCCGCCGCCGGAGCCGCGCAGGCTGTTGAGGCTGGCGGCGAGCTGCACCGCTTCCAGCGCGCCGAGCTCCGCCGGGGGGCCGCCGAACAGGATGAGCGACAGGATTTCCTCTTCAGGCCGCGCCGGTTGCGAGGAGAAGCTGATGCGCGGATCATAGGCCCGGCCGCCGATATTGATCATCGCGGTCACGTCGTCGACCTCGGTCTCTGCCACGATGTCGAGCTGCGGGTTCGGTTCGCGCTCGCCGGTAAAGGTGATGACGCCGCGCTGCAGGGAAAAGCTGCGACCGCCGAACCCGAACGTCCCGCGGATCAGTTCGACCTCGCCGCCGATACGGTAGTCCGCGGTCGTCCCGCCGACATTCAGCGCCATCTTCCATTCGGATTCGAGGCCCATGCCGCTGATGAACAGCTGGTTGTTCGCCACGATATCGATATCGAGCGCCCATTCGCTCGGCACCTCGGCGACTTCGGTTTCGACGAGCGCATCGGGATCCCGGATGGCGACGGGTTTGCGCCGAATGCCGTCGAGTGCGGTCACTTCCTCATCCGCCGGCCGGACGATGCGGTAGCGGACCAGCGGCAGATCGAGCCGGCCCGAAATGCTCGGGGCGCGGTTCGCGCCGTTGACGATCTTGAGCTCGCCGGAAACGGTGGCGGCGACATTGCTGGAATCGGCAAGTTCGGCATCGCTCATGGCGATGTCGAGGTCGACGGGAAAGCCCGCGGCCGCCGACAGGCCGACGCGTCCCGACGCCGAAACGCTGCCGTCGCCGGCCTTGCCCTCCGCACGGGTCAGGATGAAATCCTCGTTGGTGAAGCGCCCTTCGAGGGCGATCTCTTCGACGCGTGTTCCGTACAGCTCGTTGATGTAGGTGAGGTTCTCGCCCTCGACGACGCCGGTGAGTTCGGGCGTCGTCAGCCGGCCGGACATGTTGCCGGCGATCCCGAGCGGTCCGGTCAGCGACTGCCCCTCCAGCCCGGCGAGCGAGAACAGCGCGCTGGCGGGGCCATTGTAGCGGATCCCGCCCGACAGCGGCGACCGGAACAGCCGCGTCTGCCAGTCGCCGGCGCCCGGATCGAGCGGCGACAGGTCGAGCTTCATGCGTCCGACCTGACGACCGCGCTCGCGCATGACGGCGTTGGCATGGCCGCCCTCGGCATCCAGCGCGGCCGCGAGGTCGATGTCGACCGGTTGCGAGACCGCGACGGCGCCGGAGCGGGTGAAATCCGTGATCTTCAGCCGCATATCGGCAAGCGGGAAGGCGACACCCGTCGGCTGGCGCCAGTCGGCGCTGCCCGAGGCCGCGCCGCCGATGCCCGCGCCCGGCGCGAAGGCGTTCAGGATGCCGAGGTCGAACTCCTCGAACCGCAATTCGCCGAAGACGCCTTCGCCATAACGCCCGGTGAATTCGATATCGCCCTGACGGAAACGGATGCGGGCCGGTGCCAGTCGATAGGTGCCGTCCGCGATGGCGATGCGAATGGGGTCGGGCGTGCGGAAGGCCTCGCCGGCGATTTCGCCCTTCATGGCGGCGACGATGCGATCGCGGGTCTGGCGCGCGTTGATCGCGATTTCATACGGCGTCGGGGCTGCCCCCGAAGCGAGCATACGGATCCTGCCGATACCGTCAGCGGTGCGGTCGAATTCGGCGCGCGCCTTGGCAATGCGAAAGCCGCCATAGGTCAGCGAGCCGATCTGCGCGCTACCATTGGCGACTGGCCCGGCGTCCGTCAGCACGACATCCATGTCGACGAGCGCACGGCGAATGCCGATGGGAATGTCCCCCGCCAGTGTATAGTCGCGGACCCGGGCATCGATGGCGGCCGCCTGCTGGCCGTCGACCGCGCTCAGACCGACGGTGCCGTCGATGCCCTTGCCGGTTAGCGCGAGTATACCGGCATAGGGGCCGGCGGGAGTCTGCTCGACAGCGCCGCTGACGAGCAGGTTCGCGACCGCGACGCGCCTGACGTCGATCGCGACCACGTCCCCCGGCCGGATGAGGAGGTCGGCGGTGAAGGGACCGTAAGGCGTGCCGCCGCCCGCATCGACCGCATAGCCGGCAGGCGTCCCGGTGATGGTCGCCTCGACATCGCTGAATTGCAGGCCGAGGCGCGGGCGTTCCGCGCGTATGTCGATGACCGGCGCGTCTGCCGTACCCGATATGTCGACGGTGAACGGTCCCTGCACATCGCTGGTACCGGCCAGCGCGAAGGCGATGCGGCCGTCCGGCGTGTAGCGGCCTTCGCCGGTCGCCTCGACGCCCGGTCCGCGCAGCGCGACGTCTCGGATCAGATATGTGCCGCCCCCCGGTGCGATCAGACGGCCGGTGACGGTCGCGTTCCCGCCCAGAAAACCCTGCACCGTGTCATTGTCGATCCGCGTCGTCTGAACGCGGAACGGCCCGCGCAGGGCGAAACCGCCATCGGGTGCCGCCGCCAGGTCGATCCGCGTCTCGATATCGGCAAGACCGACGCCCGGAATCTCGTAATCGTCAAGCTGTCCGTCGAGCGTTCCGGTATAGGTTCCCGCGCCGAAATCCGCGGCGACGATCGCCGTCGCATCGATCCGGTCGGTCGAAAGGCGCAGGTCGTTGCTGACGGCGCGGCCGTCCGCGACGATGAACGTACCGCTTGCCTCGATCCCGGTCAGAAGACCGCCGACACTATCCGGCAGGCCGCTGATACGCGTGGCGGTCAGGTTCAGCGGGATCGTGGCACGGCCATTCTCGCTGCTGCCGTCTCCCGCCCCGCGCAAATCCTCGATCAATATGTCGCCGAACCCCAGTGCCTCCGCCGTGATGGCATAAGCGAAAGCGGGCGCGGCGAAGGCGCCGTCCGCCGTCATGCGCGCACGCACATCCCGGCCGACGACATCGGGCGCGATGGCACCCGGCGACAAAAGCGCCGCTTCGACGACAAGATTGTCGAGCCTCGACCGGGTGAAATCCACGCCGCCGGCCATATCGACGGCAAGCGCGTCCGAACGCAGCGCCAGCGCGACCGTACCGGCGGGGTCGCGGCCGAAATCGGCGGTAAGGTCGACATCGAGGCGCGGCGACGTCAGGCGCGCGACCGCCCCCTCCGACGCGATCGCTTCGCCTTCGACGCTGCCCTCGATGCCGAACGTGCCGTCGCGCGCAGCCAGATCGAGATCGGCGAGCGGCGTTCCGCCCAGGCTCGCGCCCAGCCGGCCGTCCCACGCCGTCCAGCTGCCCTTGCCATTGAGCGCGATCCGCAAGGGCTGCGTGAGCCCGGCCGTGCTCGCGACGAGCCCGCCCCTTGGCGCGTCGAGGTCGAGTTCGATCGCCAGCCGGTCGTCGTCCGGGGCCGCATCCAGAATGAGGGTGAGCCGGTCGCCGCCGGCGCGGCCCTCGTCCGACAGCGCCCGGGCATCGAGGGCCGTGACGACGCGGCCATCCGCAAGGACGAGTTCGCCCGTGGCCGTCAGCGCGTAGGGCGCGCCTAGGACCGGCTCGTCCAGTATGAACTCACCGATTTCCAAGCGATCGAGGTCGATGTCGATGTCCGGAATGAGCGGGGCGTCGGGGTCGGTGGGCGTGTCCCTGAGCGCCGGCGGGCGGAGCAGCGTGGCCCGGGGGATGGCGAGCCGCTCGATATCGATCAGCCGGTCCGTGACATATGAGAAGGGCGCCCACGCCATTTCGATACGCGGCGCGGTCAGGAATATACCGTCCGGATCGCCGAGCCGCAGGTCCTCGACGGACAGTTCGCCATATAGCGACCCCTCGATGGCACCGATTTCGATATCGAGACCGTTTTCAAATTCGAGGCCGTTCAATTGCTGGACCACGAACCGCCGCCCCGGCCCGGTGTCGAGCGCGAAGACGAGCAGGACGATCAGGATCACGAGCGCGGCGACGCCGATGCCGATCCATTTCAGAACCGACCCCGATCCGCCGTTCGCCTCGGCTTCGGCGGGTTCGCGGGGCGGACCGAATTCGTCCATCGCCGTCAGTTGTTCGCCCGCCATCGGCCCATCGCCCTCGGGGCCGCCATTATCGCCGGAACCGACCATCAGAACGCCTGCCCGATCGAAATGAGAATGCCGAAGTCCGAAACGCCGGGATCGGGATCGAGCGGGAAACCGATATCGAACCGCAGCGGGCCGAAATTGGTGTAGTAGCGGGCGCCGAACCCGGCGGCGAATTCCAGATCGCTCAGCTGCGGAATTTCCTCGTCATAGACCTGACCGGAATCGACGAAGGCGACGACGCCGAAATCGCCGAAGCGGTAACGGCCTTCGACCGCTAACTCGTTGACGCTGCGCCCGCCGATGGGATCGAGGTCGGTGTCGCGCGGCCCGATGTCCTGAAAGCCGAAGCCGCGCACGGAGCCGCCGCCGCCGGCATAATAGCGCCGCGACGGCGCGATTTCGAACAGCGGGATACCGAAGATGCTGCCGAACCGCGTACGACCGGCCAGGACGAAGCTGTCCGTTTCGCCCTGGTACAGCTTCTGATAGGCGCTGAGATCGAAGAGCACGCGCCCATAGGGATCGAAATCGCCGCCCTGCAGGCTCGCCTCCGGACTGGCCCTGAGCGTCGCCCGGAAACCTCGCGTCGGGTCGAGAAGATTGTCCGACGTGTCATAGCCGACCTGCGCGGGCAGGGCGCCGATGATGAAAGTGTTCTTCGGATCCTCGCCCGTGTCGGGGTCGAAGGTCGTTTCATCGGATGCGATCAGCTCGAAGCCATAGGCATAGGTGATGCGCTTCTGCCATATGGGCGTCGATTCATAGGCGATGCGGCCCACAAGCGAGGCGGAGCGCGCGTTGAACGCCTCGAAGTCCTGATTGCGGAAATCGAGGCCGAGGAGAACACTGCGGTCGCGGCGGCCGGCATTCGAACGGCGAAAGAGAAAGCCCAGGCCCTGCTCGTTGGTGCCGAGCGTCGCCGTCACTTCGCCCGCGCCTTCGGGCGGGAACAGGTTACGGTGCGCCCAGCGGCCGGTGAGCGTGAAGCCGCGGCCGGTTTCGAAACCGACGTCGCCGGAAATCGCGCGCGCCGGCCCTTCGGCAAGGTCGACGACCAGATCGACATATTCGATCCCGTCGGGCGCGGTCTCTCCGGTCCGTTCCGGCTCGATGGACACGCTCGACAACAGGCTGGTCGCGATCAGCGCCTCGCGCAGATCGTCCTGCAGCCTGACGTCATAAAGATCGCCCTCCTCATAGCGCGCCAGGATCGCGACATGCTCCGCCGAAAAGACCGGATCGCCTTCGACCCGAACGTCGCGAAAGCTGGCGCGGGGCCCCAGCTCGATGGGCAGGGTGTAGTCGCCCGTCTTGGTCTCGCTATCGAGGAGGATGTCGCGCTGGCCGACCTCCGCGAACGGGTAGCCGTTGAAGGGAAAGACGAGGCTCATCGTCGCCTCGGCGCTCAGGATCTGGTCGGTCGCGATCGGATCGCCGACGTCGAGTTCCAGCCGGTCGCTGGCAAGGCGCGGCGGAATCGCCTTGTCTTCGCCGAGCACTTTGACGCTGGAAAATTCGTAGCGCTGGCCGGGCGTTGCGATCACATCGACGCGATAGCGGCCGTCGGCTTCCGGCGGCAGGATGATATCGGCGCTGGCGTCGGCGTCGTAATAGCCGAGCGAGCGCAGAAGCGTGATGGCGAATTCCGCGTCCTGCTCCGCGCGGACGCCGAGCGTCGCTGCATTTGCCGCCGTGCCGTCGCCCTCGACCAGCGTCGAGGCATCGCGAAAGCGGTCCAGAAGCCCCGTGCCGTCGAACCCGTCGATGACCACGCGGTAGCGAATCTCTTCGTCCGCCGCCGCAACCTCTTCGGTCGGTGCCGCCGCCGGGCGGACTTCGAACCCGGTCAGCGGAACGAGAGGGCGTGCCAGTCCGTCATCCTCGATCAGTACGTCCGGCAGCAACTCGACTGCCGTCCCGTCGTCGAGCGCGGGGATGGCAGTATCCGCTGGCGCGCCAGGATCCGTTGGCGAGGCATCGGTCCGCGGTGCGGCCGGTATCTCGACCGGCGGCAGCGGCGTATCCACCGCCTGCGGATCGAGATCGGGCAGCTCCGCCTCGAACTGTCCATCGTCGATGATCTGCATGTCGTCATCGGCGGGTTCCGCCGGTTGTGCGCGCGCGGCGCCGGCGGGCAGGCCGCTAAACGTCAGACAAAGAAGGACGATCGGCAGGCGAAACATGCCAGCCGCCCTACACCCGAACTTACCTTGATCCACGATGTACCGCACCGCCGCCGCCCTACAGACCGCAGGCGGGCAGCGCCAGCGCGATCGGGAAGGGGGCGGATGCGGAGGGGCGGACGCGATATTGCGAGGATTATGGGCCCGATGTCACTCGTGTGACGTTTTCAAACCATGCCCCGAACGATAAGCGCGGGGGGCGAACGGCAAAGGAGATCGAAGGCGTGCCGAAGGAAACGAAGGCCGACTGGCAGGCGAAGGCGGCGAAAGAGGTGCGCGGCAAGGATCTCGACTGGGAAACGCCCGAGGGCATCACCATCGCGCCGCTTTACACCGCTGCGGATGCGGAAACGCTCGACCCCGGCATGCCGGGGTTCCCGCCCTACACGCGCGGGCCTTATGCCTCCATGTATGCCGGCCGGCCCTGGACGATCCGGCAATATGCCGGCTTTTCCACCGCCGAGGAATCGAACGCCTTCTATCGCCGCAACCTCGCCGCCGGTCAGAAGGGGCTGTCGGTCGCCTTCGATCTGGCGACGCACCGGGGCTATGACAGCGACCATCCGCGCGTTGCCGGCGATGTCGGCAAGGCCGGCGTCGCCATCGACACGCTCGCCGACATGCAGGTGCTGTTCAACGAGATCCCGCTCGACAAGATGTCGGTCTCCATGACGATGAACGGCGCCGTCATTCCGGTGATGGCGTTCTACATCGTCGCGGCCGAGGAGCAGGGCGTCGCGCAGAAGGATCTCGCCGGCACCATTCAGAACGACATCCTGAAGGAGTTCATGGTCCGGAACACCTATATCTATCCGCCGGCGCCCTCCATGCGGATCGTATCGGACATCATCGCCTACACCTCGCAGCACATGCCGCGCTTCAACTCCATTTCCATCTCCGGCTATCACATGCAGGAGGCGGGCGCGACGCAGGTGCAGGAGCTCGCCTATACGATCGCCGACGGCATGGCCTATGTCCGCGCGGCGGTCGATGCCGGGCTCGACATCGACGCCTTCGCGCCCCGTCTCTCCTTCTTCTTCGCGATCGGCATGAACGTGTTCATGGAGATCGCGAAGCTCCGCGCGGCGCGCAAGCTATGGCACAAGGTCATGACCGATCTAGGTGCGAAAACGGAAAAGTCGAAGATGCTGCGGACGCATTGTCAGACGTCGGGCGCCTCCCTGACCGAGCAGGATCCCTACAACAATATCGTCCGTACCACGGTCGAGGCCATGGCGGCCGTCCTTGGCGGGACGCAGTCGCTTCATACCAATTCCTTCGACGAGGCGATCGCGCTGCCGACGGATTTTTCCGCCCGCATCGCCCGGAATACCCAGCTGATCCTGCAGGAGGAGACCGGCATCACGCACGTCGCCGATCCGCTTGGCGGCAGCTATTATGTCGAGGCGCTGACGGACGAACTCTATCGCGCCGCGCTGACCCTGATCGCGGAAACGGAGGAGGCCGGCGGGATGACCGA
>JBCCAC010000179.1:0-5494 GCA_039815015.1 Pseudomonadota bacterium
AGCCTGTTCCGTCCCGCGCCCCCACCCTGTCCCCCCTTCGCGTATACACTAAGTGGTAGGACCGGGGGGGGGCGCGGGACGGAACAGGCTTCGCGTAGTGAAAAGAAGCGAAAGACAATTCCATGGCACGCATCAAACGCGGCGTTCAGGTGAACGCACGGCACAAGAAGATTCTGAAGCAGGCGAAGGGCTTTTCCGGTCGCCGCAAGAACACCATCCGGACGGCCATCGCTGCCGTCGATAAGGCGGGACAGTATGCCTATCGCGACCGCAAGGTCAGGAAGCGGAATTTCCGCGCGCTCTGGATCCAGCGCATCAACGCCTCGGTCCGCGAGGAAGGCCTTACCTATTCGACATTCATGAACGGCCTGAAGCTGGCCGGCATCGAATTGGATCGCAAGGTTCTTGCCGGTCTCGCGATGGAGGAAGCGGACAGCTTCAAGGCCATCGTCAAACAGGCGCAGGCCGCACTCGACAAGAAAGCCGCGTAACCGGGAGGCCCTCCCCCTCCTGGATGGGAGGGGAAAGGGACATGATGACCGATATCGCCGCCGAGACCGCCGACTGGCTCGCCCGCATTGCCGGCGCGGCGTCTTCCGATGCCGTGGAGGCGATCCGCATCGAGGCGCTCGGGAAATCGGGCGCGATCACGGCGAAGTTGAAAACGCTCGGCAAGATGACGTCGGACGAGCGCAAGACGGTCGGCGCGGCGCTGAATGACATGCGCCAGCAGGTGCAGGCGGCCCTCGGCGCGCGCAAGGCGACCCTCGAAGCCGCCGCGCTCGATGCGAAGCTCGCCGCCGAATCCGTCGACGTCACCCTGCCGGTCGCCGATCGCCTGCCGGGTCGCATCCATCCGATCAGCCAGGTCATGGACGAGCTCGCCGAGATCTTCGCGGATCTCGGTTTCTCGGTGAAGACAGGGCCGGAGATCGAGGACGACTGGCACAATTTCACCGCGCTCAACATCCCCGAGCATCATCCGGCGCGGGCGATGCACGACACCTTCTACTTCCCGGCAGAGGAAGCGGGGGCGGCGGGACCAGACGCCGCTGCGCCGAAGCTGCTGCGCACGCACACCTCGCCCGTTCAGATCCGCACGATGATGAACGAGCCGCCGCCCATCCGTATCATCGCGCCGGGCCGCGTCTACCGCTCCGATTCCGACGCGACGCATACGCCCATGTTTCATCAGGTGGAGGGACTGGTCATCGACCGGGACATCCATATGGGTCATTTGAAGTGGACGCTGGAGACCTTCCTGAAGGCCTTCTTCGAAGTCGAAGACATCGTTCTCAGGCTGCGGCCGAGCTATTTCCCCTTCACCGAGCCATCGGCGGAGATCGATGTCGGCTGCGCCCTTCAGGACGGCGCGCTGAAGATCGGCGGATCGGGCGATGACGACGGCCGTCAATGGCTGGAGGTGCTGGGGTCCGGCATGGTCAACCGCCGCGTCATCGAGAATTGCGGCCTCGATCCCCAGGAATGGCAGGGCTTCGCGTTCGGCGCCGGCATCGACCGGCTGGCCATGCTGAAATATGGCATGACGGACCTTCGGCCCTTCTTCGACGGCGATGCCCGCTGGTTGTCGCATTACGGATTCAGCCCGTTCGCGGTGCCGACCCTTTCCGGCGGAGTGGGCGCATGAAGTTCACCCTGTCCTGGCTGAAGGACCATCTCGACACCGACGCGACCCTCGACGAGATCGTCCTCAAGCTGACGACCCTGGGCCTAGAGGTTGAGGGCGTAACCGATCCGGCCGCGACCCTGGCACCGTTCCGCATCGCGAAGGTGTTGTCCGCCGCGCCGCATCCCGACGCCGACCGGTTGCAGATATTGTCCGTCGACACCGGCACGGGCGATCCCGTGCAGGTGGTTTGCGGTGCGCCCAACGCGCGCGCCGGCATGACGGGCGTGTTCGCGCCCGAAGGTTCATATGTGCCGGGCACGGGCCTGACGCTGAAACCGACCAAGATCCGCGGCGTCGCCTCGTCGGGCATGATGCTGTCGGAACGCGAACTGGAACTGTCCGACGAACATGACGGCATCATCGACATTGCCGAGGCGGCCGATGTCGGCACGCCCTATGCCGAGGTCGCCGGTCTCGACGATCCGGTCATCGAAGTGGGGATCACGCCGAACCGGCAGGATTGCCTGGGCGTTCACGGCATCGCGCGCGACCTTGCCGCGGCCGGTCTCGGCACGCTGAAAACAGGCCGCGTGACGCTGGTGCCGGGTGCCTTTCCCTGCCCGGTCGAGGTGCGCATCGAGGATATGGAGGGCGTCCCCGCGCTGCACGCCCGCGTCGTCCGCGGCGTGAAGAACGGCGCATCGCCGGCCTGGATGCAGCGACGTCTGACGGCCGTGGGGCAGAAGCCGATCGATCTTCTCGTCGACATCACCAATTACATCATGATCGACCGCGGGCGGCCGCTCCATGTCTATGATCTTGCCAGGCTGGACGGCCCGCTCGTTGCGCGAAAGGCGCGCGCGGGCGAGTCCGTGACGGCGCTCAACGACAAGGACTATGGTCTCGACGAGACTATGACCGTGCTTGCCGACGATAACGGCGCGCACGATATCGCTGGCATTATGGGCGGCGCGCGGACCGGCGTTTCCGCCGAAACCACGGACATCCTGATCGAGTGCGCCTATTTCGAGCCGATCGCCATCGGCCGGACCGGTCGTAAGCTGAACCTCGTTTCCGATGCGCGCGCGCGGTTCGAACGCGGCGTCGATCCGGCCTTTCTGCAAGGCGGCATGGCGCTGGCGACGCGCATGGTGATGGAACTCGCAGGCGGCGAGGCGTCGGACGTCGTCGAGGCGGGTGCCGCGCCCGATGAGATGCGCCGGATCACCTACGATCCTGTACTTTGCGCGCAGCTGTCGGGCGTCGACGTTCCGGCGGACGAGCAGGCCGATATTCTGGCCCGGCTCGGATTCACCGTCGAGCAGCAGAGCGTCTGGACGGTGGGCGTACCGACCTGGCGCCGCGATATCGATGGCGCCGCTGACCTCGTCGAGGAAGTGGTGCGCATTCACGGCATCGAACACGTCCCCTCGACACCGCTGCCACGCCAGGCCGGCGTCGCGCGGCCGACCGCGACCGCAGACCAGCTCGTCGAACGTCGCACGCGGCGTGCGCTGGCAGCACGCGGCCTCGACGAAGCGGTGACCTGGAGCTTCATTCCCGAGGCCGACGCGGACCGGTTCGGCGGCGGGGCGCATCGGCTCGCCAATCCGATCTCGACCGATCTGGCGGTCATGCAGCCCGCCACCCTGCCGGCGCTGCTCATGGCCGCGAAGACCAATCTCGATCGCGGCGCCGACGGCACGCGGCTGTTCGAGGTGGCCCGGCGCTATCTGGCGGATGGCGAGCAGCCCACGATCGGCATCGTCATCGCCGGCACGGTAAAGACCGCCGACTGGCGTGACGGCCCTGCACGCGGCGCCGATGTCTTCGATGCCAAGGCGGAAGCGCTGGCGGCGCTCGGCGCGGCGGGAGCACCCGTCGACAAGCTGCAGATCGCACGCGGCGCGGCCGACTGGTATCATCCGGGCCGGGCCGGCACGGTGAAACTGGGTCCGAAGACCCTGCTGGCGGAATTTGGCGAGCTGCACCCACGCCTTGCGGGCGAATATGGCTTCAAGGACCGCGTGGCGGTGGCGGAACTCTATCTGGACGCCCTGCCCAGAGCAAAGACGAAACGCGCACGGCCGGCCTTCACGCCGCCAGCGCTACAGGCAGTCACGCGCGATTTCGCCTTTCTGATCGGCCGGGACGTGGCTGCGGCCGACCTCATTCGCGCCTGCCGAACGGCAGACAAGAAGGCGATCACGGGCGCAACGCTGTTCGATCGCTTCGCCGGCGAAGGCGTCCCCGACGGCAAGCTGTCCGTCGCCGTGCGCGTCACGCTGCAGCCGGACGGCAAGAGCTTTACCGATGATGAGATTGCGGCGCTCTCGGAACGGATCGTCGCCGCAGCGGCCAAGGCCGTCGGTGCGGACCTTCGCGGTTAGGACGGGACTGGCCGGAGGGGGTTTACGACCGGCCTTGCGGCGATCGTCGCGACCGATCCCGTCCCGTCCGGTTCAGGCGTTTTCCGCGCGGTTTGCCGAACGTCGCCGGACCAGTGCACCGCCCATCAGAAAGGCCGCGAATCCTAGGGTGAAGCCGGGGGCGGGCACTGCGACGGCCTCATCGAACGTCACGGTTAGGCCCCAGTCGGTGAACGCGCCGGCATTGCCATGAAAATAGTCGAATACGTAAAGGCCGAAACTGCGCGTCATATCGAGGCCATCGGCGAAATCGCTGAGGTCCGCGGCGATCGGCAGCGTCCCGAACGTCTCGTTCGCGACATAATCCCAATAATCGGTCGGCCGATAGCTTCCCGACGTCAGACCGGACACGGGCACGTCGACGCCCGCCTCGTCGTCAAAGACCAGATCGACACCGGAAATCGCCTCCACATCGAAGACGAGATTGCCCTCGCCCCGCAGCACGACCGCCGATTCGACGCTGCCATCGTCGGCCAGCAGGGTGAGCACGAAGTCGGTATCACGCCAGCTGTCATGGCTATAACCGTTCACGAACACATCGAGATCGGTGATGGTCCCCGATTCCGCCAGCGTGATCGTCGGCAGAACGGGATCGGTACCACCGATGGGCGCGATGGCGAGCGGCGTGCCGTAATTGTAACTGACCGTCGCGGCATTCGCGGCGCCGGCGAACGCCAGCGCGGCCACTGAGAGGGCGAGTTTCGTCGTCATGATCTATCCCCTTTTTCCTAACGAACGGAGGACCGTGGTTCTCAGGGTTCCCGGACCGCTCCGCCAACATCGTTAAGTCGCGTTCGAGCCGGACTGGCCGGCATCTCGACGAAACCCGTCGCGACCGCGACGAGACCGGGACTCCATCGGCTCTCGCGACGAAACCGGTTGCTCGAGCGACGGAATCGATGGCACGGAAATGGCGGATGCGGCAGTGAAGGCGTCACAGCGGCCGGATAACGAAGAGCGCGTCGTCCCATGCTGCCCGCGATGAACTCTCAAAGGCCAACAGGCGGTTTCGGGATCATGATGGACGTAAGGATCTATCGGCTGCTGCTGGTCGTCAGCGCCGCCGTCTGGTTCGGCTTCCTCATTTTCTACACCGTGGTGTCGCTCATCGAAGGCACCGTTCCGGACGATCTTCCGGAACGCATCGTCACCTATATTCTGTCGGCAGGCCTTACGTTCGGCGCCGGTATCCTCACCTTCCGGATCGTCGATCGGCGGGGCTTCTGGCGTTGGCCCGCCGTCTTGCTGATCGCGCTCGCCGCGCTTCTTCTGCATGCGGCCGTGGGAGTCGCGATCTACGTCTATTCGCCGCCCACGCCGGCCTGGATGGACTATCCGCCTCTCGCGATGTTCAGTTCCGCCGTCATTTACAACAGCCCGGTCATAAGTTCGGCATTTCTCGGCTTCGCTGCGATCCACTATGTGCGGCGGTTCG
>JBCCAC010000330.1:0-3049 GCA_039815015.1 Pseudomonadota bacterium
CCGCGCCCATGCCGGAGATGCCGTACCAGCATTCGATGTGGCGATGCGTATTCCAGGCCAGCGTCGCCACCCGGTCGCCGCGCTGGACGCCCAGATCCATAAGCGCACCCGCAACGCCCAGAGACCGGCTGCGGACCTCGCCCCAGTTGGTGCGCACCTCGACACCTTCGGACGTCAGGGAAACGATCTCTCGCGACCCGTGGTTCAGCGCGGCGTGATCGATCAGCTTCCAGACCAAAAGCGGCCAGTCCTGCATTCCTCCGAGCATCAGCGCTCCTCCCCTTATTTTCTTTGGCCCTTATTTTCTTTGGCCGGACGCTAGGCGAAGCGCGCCGCCATGGTCAACGCGGCGCGCACCGTGAAACAGACGCTTGACCGTGCGGAACAAGTGTGGAACAAGAGCTGAACAGAGGGAGATCGAGAATGTATCTGATGTCCATGTTCGCCAGTTCGATCCTGCTGGTATCGTCGATATTTGCCGTCGTGCTGATGCTGAGCGGAGTCCGTCGCCAGATCGCCGATCTGTTCAGGACGTCGATGCCGGTGGCGGCGCCGGTCCGCTCGATTTCGTCGGTTCCGTCTCGTCCTGTTCCCCGGTTCCGTCTTGTTCCTCAGTTCTGGTCGGGATCGATGCGGACTCGGCCCGCGGTGGATCGTCATGTGTATCGTCGTCCGGTTTCGGTCCCGCCCCAGCCCCTATCCCGGCCGCTCGCCGCTTGATCCGGCGATAGCTGCGGATGCTGAACGGGATGGTCGCCGCATAGATGATGGAAATGAGCGATAGCGTCATGAAGGGTGCGCTCAAAAGGCCGCCGAAGGTGAGCGCCACGGCCACGAGCGCGCCGAGCCGCATGCCGCGACCGATGGTGACCGACTTCCAGCTGTAGGTCGGCAGATTGGAAATCATCAGGAACGCCACGGTCGCGACGACGATCGCGGTGAAGCTGGCACCGATCGTCGGATAATCGATGTCCGTCGGCTCCAGCCAGTAGAACAGGAACATGGGCGACAGGGTGAGGCCCGCACCCACGGGGGCCGGTACGCCTGTCAGAAAGCCATGCTGCTTGTGCGGCTGATCGTCGACGTCGAGGCTGGCATTGAAGCGCGCCAGCCGCAGGGCGGCGCAGACGGCGTGGGCCAGCGCGAAGATCCAGCCGATGCCGGGCAGCGTCTCCAGCGTCCAGAAATAGATGATCAGCGCCGGCGCGACACCGAAGGCGGCATTGTCCGACAGGGAGTCCAACTCGGCACCGAAGCGCGTCGAGCCGTTGAGCAGACGCGCGATGCGACCGTCCATGGCATCGAGAACACCGGCGAGGAAAATCGCGAGCAACGCCTTTTCGAACTCGCCGCCAATGGCGAAGCGCACCGCCGTCAGACCGGCACACAGCGCCGCGATGGTGATCGCGTTCGGGATCAGCGCGCGGATCGGCAGGACACGGCGCACCGCCCGGTGCGGCGGATCGCCGTCGACCTTCACCTTCAACTCGGCGTCCCGACGGGCGCGGTGCCCCCCTTCGTCGCGAGCAGCGTTTCCCCGGCGACTGCGCGCTGTCCGATCGCGACGGCAGGCACGTATCCTTCAGGCAGGAAGACATCGACGCGGCTGCCGAACCGGATCAGCCCGATGCGCTCGCCGGCACGCACGCTCTGGCCTTCGCGAACGAACTTGACGATGCGGCGCGCGACCAGACCGGCGATCTGCGTCATGCCGATCAGCGTACCGTCGGCCTGCTCGATGACGAAATATTGACGTTCATTGTCCTCGGACGCCTTGTCCGTCTCGGCATTGACGAACTTGCCCGGCACATAGGCGATGCGGTGCACCTTGCCAGCCACAGGCGCGCGATTGATGTGAACGTCGAAGACCGACATGAACACCGAAATGCGCGTATAGCCGCCATCGGCCAGCAGGCCGTCGCCGACGATCTGGCGCGGTGCGGGCACCGTGACGATGTGCGAGACCATGCCATCGGCCGGCGACACGATCATGCCGTCACCGGTCGGCGTCACGCGCACGGGGTCGCGGAAGAAGGCGAAGATCCAGACGGCGAGACCGGCCGTCAGCCAGCCCGCGATTTCCCAGTCGATGACGAACCAGAAAAACACCGCCAGGGCTGCTGCCGCGACGACGAATTTCGTGCCTTCGGGGTGCATCTTGGGAAACTGATATTTCGCCGCCTGCAGGTCGCTGGCCGGTGGCAGATCACCTTGGGGCGACGGGGTGTCCGGCGCAACGACCTCACCCTCGACCGCGGTCGGGGTTGCGGCTGCGGCTGCGGCAGAGGTTTCGGCCATCTTCGCGACCGTCTGCCTGGGCTTTGCTGGCTTTGCCGCGGTTTTCGCGGACGAAGTATCCTTTGCGGAGGCTTCCTTTGCAGAAGGCGTTTTGTCCGGAGCGGCGCTCTCGTCGGCGGGCGGTGTCTTCTCTGTCATGGCGGTGCTGTAGCAGGGTGAGACGCCTTCCGGCAATCGCTGACGGCCCGGTCTTTAACCGCATGGTCGCCGCCGGTTGATTCCCCCCGGGCCGCCGCATAGAGCCGAAGGCGAAATTCAAACCCCCATTCAACTCACCCTATCCAGGAGCCCGGCCCCATGGCGAAGATCAAGGTCAAGAACCCCATCGTCGAGCTGGACGGCGACGAAATGACCCGGATCATCTGGGAATGGATCCGCGAACGGCTGATTCTCCCCTATCTCGATGTCGACCTGAAATATTATGATCTGTCGATCCAGAAGCGTGACGAAACCGACGACAAGATCACCGTCGATGCGGCCAACGCGATCCGCGAACATGGTGTCGGCGTAAAATGCGCGACGATCACGCCCGACGAAGCGCGCGTCGAGGAATTCGACCTCAAGAAGATGTGGAAATCGCCGAACGGCACCATTCGCAATATTCTGGGCGGCGTCGTCTTTCGCGAGCCGATCGTCATCAAGTCCGTGCCGCGCCTCGTCCCCGGCTGGACCGACCCCATCGTGATCGGCCGCCATGCCTTTGGCGACCAGTACCGTGCGACGGACATGTACATTCCGGGCCCGGGCAAGC